>JAKSCZ010000076.1 GCA_022360335.1 Pseudomonadota bacterium | reverse complement strand
GCTTCCCGAGGGGCGCTTCGACCTCGTCGTGCCGCGTTCCCGGTGTCCGTCCTGCGGCACCGCGATCAAGGCCTGGCAGAACATCCCGGTCGTCAGTTACCTGATTCTCGGCGGCCGCTGCGCCGGCTGCAAGGATTCGATCCCGGCGCGCTATCCCGTCGTGGAGATGACGACCGCGGTACTGGCCGCGACTTGCGCCTGGCGATTCGGCGCAGGATGGGAGGCGCTCATGGCCATCGTCATGACGCTCGCGCTCGTCCCTGTCGCCGCGATCGATGCCGACACCCAGCTGATCCCCGACTCGATCGTGCTGCCGCTGATGTGGATCGGCCTGGCGATGAGTCTGTTCCATCCGCTCGCCGGGGCCGACACGCTGTTCATCGCGCCGGGGGACGCGATCGTCGGCGCGATGGCAGGCTATCTCAGCCTCTGGACCGTGTTCCAGCTGTTCAGGCTCGTCACCGGCAAGGACGGCATGGGCTACGGCGACTTCAAGCTGCTGGCCGCACTCGGCGCCTGGCTCGGCTGGCAGCAACTGCCCGCGATCGTCCTGATGTCCGCCGTCGCCGGCGCACTCGTCGGGCTCGCCCTGATGGCCTTCCGCAATCACCAACGCAGTACCCCGATCCCGTTCGGGCCGTACCTCGCGGCGGCCGGGTGGGTCGCGATGCTGTGGGGCGACAGCATACGGGACGCCTACCTCGACCTGTTGCTCTGAATGCCGGCAGACGACGCAACTCGACCGCTTCGCATCGGGCTGACCGGCGGCATTGCCAGCGGCAAGTCGACGGTCGCCGGCATGTTCGCCGAGCTCGGCGTGCCGGTCATCGACACCGACGTCATCGCCCGCGAGGTCGTCGCCAGAGGACAGCCGGCTCTGGACGAGATACGCGACCGTTTTGGGGACCACGTGATCGATGCCGACGGCAACCTCGATCGTGCTGAGATGCGTGCGACCGTATTCAGCGACGACCGGGCCCGCCTCGATCTCGAAGCCATCCTGCATCCGCGTATCGGCGCAGAGACACGCCGCCAGGCCGACCTCGCCGGCGGCGACTACCAGCTCATCGTCGTGCCCTTGCTGACCGACTCGCCGCTGCGCGCGTACGTCGACCGGATTCTCGTCGTCGATTGCGATGAAGACATCCAGGTCCGGCGCCTGCTCGCCCGCGATACGGAAACCCTCGAGCAGGCACGGCGGATTCTGGCCGCGCAGGCCGGCCGCGAAGAGCGGCTCGCCATCGCGGATGACGTCATCGTGAACGAAGGGTCCCTGCACGCGACACGCGAGCGCGTCATTCGGCTGGACCGGCAGTATCGTCGGCTTGCCCGGCGGCGAGATCCGTCCTGACCGTTTCGATGAACCCGAGGATGTCGGACTCCTTGACCTTGTACATCAGCTTCGCGTTCGCCGCCATCTCTTCGCGGAGCTTCGCCAGTCCCCTTTCGGCCAGGATCAATGCCTCCGCATTGAAACCGTTCGACGCCAGCATTGCCGCCATGGCCATGGCGTGAGTCGGTCCCGGCCTGGCGTCGAGGGAATCCCCGAAGGCCTCCAGCGCGGCCTCGCCCTCCCCCCTGTAGACCCGCGTGTAGCCGATCAGGAAGTTGATGTGGGAATACTGCAACGAGGTCGGTTTCCCGTTGACGGGCACGTCGAGCATCCTGACGAACACGCCTTCCAGCCTTGCCGCTTCGATGTTCGGGCAGGACCCTGTGAGGATTTCATGCGCCAGCGTGTTGTAGGCTTTGAGCGCCCGGGAATCGAAAGGCAAACCCTCGAGGCGCGCCGCCAGGCGATCGAATTCGCCGGCCTCCAGACGGTCGGTGGCGCACAGGAAGTACATCCTGGTCGTCAGCAGGAGAGGATCGTCCGCCGGGATAGTCTCGATGGCGCGATCGACGACCGCCAGGGCTCTGTCCACGTCCCCCGAGACAAACAGCAACTTTGCAAACTGCCCCTGGGCTCGCGCCGAGGTCGGCGCCTTCAACGCCGACGATTCGATCATGGACGGCAGGCTGCGCCAGACCGATGCGGAGTAACGCGTGAACGATCCCGCCAGGACGACGATCGCGAGAGACGTCAGTACGAAGCCGCGCGCGTCGAGCTTGCGGTACGCGATCTCGACCACCGGGAGGAACAGGAAAGCGGCGGCGGCGTAGTTGCGATGCTCGAAATAGAGCTCGAGATTGACGACCGTCGACTCGAGCAAGTGGCTGGCATAGAAAAACAGGATGGCCAGCGCGAGCAGCGGCAGCTCGCGGCGCCTGACCAGTGCAAAAGCGACGGCCGCCGCATGAAACAGGTAGCACAGCAAGGTGGTCGGCGGCGAGAACCACCCGGTCGACTTGATGAAATGATCCTGGAAGACGCCGGTCGTATAGAGCTTCGGCAGGTACCAGTGCTGCAGGTAGTCGGCCAGTACCCGGCCCTGCGTCAGGAAACGCTCGTAGAGGCTGAAGTCCCTGGGCGGCCGGATCTCGAAAAAATTCCCGGTAATCACGATCTTGCCCAGGTACAGGAAGATCGCGGCGGACGGCAGAACGATGAAGACGGCGCTCCAGAGGCGGTTCAGCGCGGGCAGGCGATCCCGCCGACCGGCGACGATCGTCATTTCCACGACGCCTGCCAGCATCGGCAGCAGGATGCCGTTCTCCTTCGACAGCATCGCGAGCGGCGTGAACACGCCGATCGCGGCCGACATGGTCAGGTAGCCTGTCCACGCGCCTGCCCTGGTTTGCATCCTGCCGTGCAAATACAGGGCGAGCCCGGCAAACAGGAACAGCGCCGCAAGCTGCGCCATCCGCTGCACGATATACAGCGTCGTCGAGACCAGGAACGGATGCAGAATCCAGACGGCTGCCGTGACCAGCGCGATCCGGCGTGCGTCGCGCCGCCCCGCCCCGATGCATTTCAGAACCTGCGTTACGAGCACGCCGAGCGCGATTCCCGTGAGCAGGTGAATAAGCAGGTTGGTACGCTTGAACGGCCAGGATTCCGTCGGCCAGTCGTTCGCGTCGGCCAGGAAGCTCAGCAGTGCCAGCGGGCGACCCGTCGGGCCGGCGTGGCCGCCGAAGACGAATGCCCTGAAGGTATCCCAGTCCCTGACCCCCCCGAAATCGCCCAGCGGCTTGATCGACCCGAAATCGTCGAGCAGGAAGGGTCCGTCCAGTCCCGGCAGGTACGCCAGCACGGCGGCCAGCAGAACGGACGCCCAAATTGCGGCCAGCACCAGCTGATCCCCGCTGGTCGGCAAGCGCGTCTGGATCGATTGCATTCCCGCGGCGGCCCCGAGGCAAGAAGTCCCGGCGATTCTATCGCACGGGAACGTAGCCAAATAGCCGCCGGATCACACTTTGCGGGTCCCGTCGTTTGCCTCGTGCTGCCCCGTGTCGCAGAATAGCCGGATGGCCAAACCAGCCGGCAAGATCGCTCCCGGGGCGTCGACCGCCGTCACGCACTGCGAGCAGCCGCTGTCGGAACGCATGCGCACCTTCTTGCGGCTCGAGTTTCTGTACCAGCAGCTGCTCTACAACGGCGAGCCCGAAGCCGACTGGGCCACCCGGGCAACCGTCTCGACCTTGCTCGAAATCGGCGCCATCCTCTCGCGCGGCGACGTCCGCAGCGACGTCCACAAGGAGCTCGATCACCAGCTCGGCGTCCTGGAGCGCTACCAGAGCCGGCCCGGCGTGGACCGCGGGCGGCTCGAGACGCTGATCCACAACCTCGCCGCCAGCCGCGACGAGGTGACGAAAGCCGGCACGTCGTTCCTGCAGCCGCTCAAGGACTGCGAATTCCTGAATGCGATCAAGCACCGCAGCGCGATCCCCGGCGGTACCTGCGAGTTCGACCTGCCCGAATACAGCCACTGGCTGCGACAAGCGTTCGCAAGGCGCCAGCAGGACCTGGAGAAATGGATCGGGCCGATCCGGCCGGTGTGCGACGCCGTTTCCGAACTCCTGTGGCTGATCCGCGAGAGTGCGGAGCCGAAAGACAAGACGGCAATAAACGGCATGTACCAGCACACCATGCAAAAGGGCAACGACTGCCGGCTGCTGCGCGTCAGCCTTACCGGGGACAGCGCCCTGTTTCCCGAGATCAGCGGCAGCCAGCACCGTTTCACGGTGCGTTTCCTCGAATGGTCGACGATCGACAGCCGCGCGGTGCAGACGGGCCACGACGTGCCGTTCCAGTTGTCCATTTGCTAGCAGCGGCTTCTTGCCGGTGTAGGAGCGGCTTCTGCCAGTAGGAGCGGCTTCAGCCGCGAGATTCGGGCCTGAAGGCCCTCCTACGAATCGGGGTCAATTAATTCGGTGTCAGTCACCTTATTTCCAGTCTAAAGGTGCCAGTCACCTTTAGACTGGAAATAAGGTGACTGACACCGAATTAGTGCCTCGACGACCGGCACGTCGGCCGGTAGCAGCTCACCTGCATCGAGCTGCTCGCGCGGCACCCACCGGAGGCCCTGACCCTCGCGCCCCACCGGCTCACTGTTCCAGGCACTGACTATGAAGAACTCGATCGTCACGACGCGATCGTCGTATTCGTGCCGCAGGTTCATGAAAGACGCGCAGGCCGTGATCTCGATGCCGAGTTCTTCGGCCAGCTCGCGCGACAGCGCCTCGGCCGCGGTTTCGCCGTCGCCGATCTTACCGCCGGGGAACTCCCACAGGCCGTCGAAAAGACCGTCACCGAGGCGCTCGGCGATCAGTACGCGGTCATCGGCGTCGCAGAGAATTCCCGCAGCGACGTCAAAATGATTCACGGCAGGGCGGCGCTCAACTCAGCCGGCCATGGCACTGCTTGTACTTCTTGCCCGAGCCGCAGGGGCAGGGCTCGTTGCGGCCGACTTTTCGTGTCTCACGCACGAACGGCGTCTGCGGCCGGGCCGGTGCCCGTTGCCCGCCGCCTGACGACGCACCGCCGCCCAGCGCCGACGCTTCGGCATGCTGGAACTTCATCTGTTCGGCTTTCCTGCGCCGCGCCTCCATTGCCGCCAGGTCTTCTTCGCTCTGGACGCGGATACGCGTCAGGATGCTGATCGTGTCGTGCTTCACCTGTTCGATCATCTCGCCGAACATCTCGAACGCCTCGCGCTTGTATTCCTGCTTCGGGTTCTTCTGTGCGTAGGACCGCAGACCGATACCCTGCCGCAGATGATCCATCGCGGCGAGGTGTTCTTTCCAGTGGAAGTCGAGCTGACGCAACATGACCTGCTTCTCGACGCCGCGCATCAGCTCCGGACCGATGTCGCCGACCTTCCTGTCGTAGGCCTTTCCGACCTCGTCGACGCAGCGTTCGGCGATGGCTTCCGCGGTCAGCGTCCGGTCGTCGCGGATCCAGCGCCCGACGTCGGCGCGCACACCGAATTCCGCCTCCAGCGCATTGGCCAGGCCTTCTGCATCCCACATCTCGTCGAGGCTGCCGGGCGGGATGTACTGCTGCACCGTACCTTCGACGACTTCGTCGCGAATTGCCGCAATCGATTCCTCGACCTCGTCGGCCTCCATGAGATCGTTGCGCATGACGTATACGACCTTGCGCTGGTCATTGGCTACGTCGTCGTATTCGAGCAGGTTCTTGCGAATATCGAAGTTGTGCGCCTCGACCTTGCGTTGCGCACGCTCGATCTGACGCGTCAGCAACCGGCTTTCGATTGCCTCGCCCTCACGCATACCCGCACGGGACAACAGTCGCTTGGTGCGCTCCGGATCGCCGAAGATGCGCATCAGCGAGTCTTCCATGGACAGGTAGAAACGCGACGATCCCGGGTCGCCCTGGCGACCGGAGCGACCGCGCAGCTGGTTGTCGATGCGCCGTGACTCGTGGCGCTCGGTACCGACGATGTGCCGGCCGCCCGCGTCGACGACCTCCTCGTGGCGCTCCTGCCATTGCTTGCGGATGACTTCGTCCCCGGCCTCGCCGTCTGCGTTGGCGAGCGCGGCATCGAGACTGCCGCCGAGGACGATGTCCGTACCGCGACCGGCCATGTTGGTCGCGATCGTGATCGCGCCCGGGCGCCCGGCATTCTGCACGATCAGCGCCTCGCGTTCGTGCTGTTTCGCGTTCAGCACTTCGTGTTTGATCTTCTTTTTCTGCAGGAACTTCGACAGCAACTCCGACGCCTCGATCGACGTCGTGCCGACGAGCACGGGCTGGCCGCGCTCCTTGCAGTCGACGATGTCCTCGACGATCGCCTCGTATTTGTCCTTTTCCGTCAGGTAAACGAGATCGGGCTGGTCATCGCGGACCATCGGCTTGTGCGTCGGGATGACGACGACCTCGAGACCGTAAATCTGCTGGAACTCGAACGCCTCGGTATCGGCCGTACCGGTCATGCCCGACAGGTTCCGGTAGAGGCGGAAGTAGTTCTGAAACGTAATCGAGGCGACCGTCTGGTTCTCCTGGCGGATCGAGACGCCTTCTTTGGCCTCGACGGCCTGGTGCAAACCGTCGCCCCAGCGCCGCCCCGGCATCGTGCGGCCCGTGAACTCGTCGACGATGACGACCTCGCCGTCCTTGATGATGTAGTCCACGTCACGCTGGAAAATCGCGTGCGCGCGCAGGGCGGCGTTCAGGTGATGCAACAGGCGGATGTTGCCGGCGTCATAGAGGCTCTCGCCCTCTTTGAGCAGGCCGGACTGCGCCATGAGCGTCTCGACCCTCTGGTGACCTTCTTCGGTGACGTGCGCCTGCTTGGCCTTGAGATCGAGCGTGTAGTCGCCTCGTGGAAGCAACTTCGCCCTGGCCGGCTTCTCGCTGCCGTCGACCAGTACGATATCGGCTTCGTTCGCCTCGGCGAGGTCCACAGCCTCGTCGATCGGCATCGGCTCGTCGCCGTGGCCCTCGAGCAGGACGCGATTGAAGGGGATGTCGTAGTTGGTGGGCTCCCCGGTCTCCGCCTGCGGCGTGAGCTTCGGGATCAGCTTGTTGATCTGGGCATACAGATCGGTGCTGGCCTCGGCGGGCCCCGAAATGATGAGCGGCGTCCTGGCCTCGTCGATCAGAATCGAGTCGACCTCGTCGACGATGCCGAAGTTGAGCTGGCGCTGGACCTTGTCGTCGACCGAGAAGGCGAGATTGTCGCGCAGGTAATCGAAGCCGAGTTCGTTGTTCGTCGCGTAGGTGATGTCGGACGCGTACGCTACACGTTTTTCCTCCGTAGACTGGCCTGCCTTGGTCACGCCGACGGTCAGGCCGAGCGTCTCGTAGATCGGACGCATCCAGTCCGCATCGCGTTGTGCGAGATATTCATTGACGGTAACGATGTGCACACCGTCGCCGCTGATCGCATTCAGGTACGCCGGCAGCGTCGACATCAGGGTCTTGCCCTCACCCGTGCGCATCTCGGCGATGTTGCCGTCGTGCAGCACCATGCCGCCGATCAGCTGAACGTCGAACGGACGCAGGCCGAGCGTGCGCACCGACGCTTCGCGGGCGACCGCGAAAACCTCGGGCAGCAGGTCCTCGAGGCTTTCACCATCGCCGTAGCGTTTGCGGAATTCGCCGGTCTTCGCCTCGAGATCGGCGTCACTGAGTGCCTGCAGCCCCTCTTCCAGGGAATTGATCTTCCTGACGACTTTCGAGTACTGGCGCAGCAGGCGCTGGTTGCGGCTGCCGAGGATGCGCGTAAGAAAGTTGGCCAAGGGCTGGCTCTCCGGTCGAACGAAGGCCGCTATTCTACGGCCAATTGCTATCTGGTGTCGCGATTTATGGGCAATATCGGCGAACGCAAGTTCCCCGGACGGGAGCCGAATGGGGTGAGGCGTTCCGGGGTTCGCCGGCCTGCTATGACGATTCGCGAATGAACTTGACGGGGTTGACCCGGCGGCCGTTCTGCAGCACTTCGAAGTGCAGGTTCGGACCGGTGGCGCGGCCCGTCTCCCCCATCAGCGCGACGACCTGCCCCTTCCTGACCTCGTCGCCGACCGCGACGAGATTCTCGGAGTTGTGCGCGTAGCGCGTCGCGTAACCGTTGCCGTGATTGATCTCGACCATGACGCCGTAGCCGAAGCGATCGCCGGACCAGGTTACGACGCCGTCGGCGACAGCCACGATCTCGGCGCCGATTTTGCCGGCGAAATCGATACCCGTGTGGTTGGCGGGTTTACCCGTGAACGGGTCGGTACGCTTGCCGAAGTACGAGGACAGCCATCCGGACTTGACCGGGCGGCCCTGCGGGTACACACGCTGCTGCAGGTTCTCGTTCATGAGAAGCGATTCCAGGACGCCCAGCTGCGCTTCGCGATGGTCGAGCTGGTAACCAAACGCCGTCATCGCCTCGACGACCTCGGGCGCGGCCACGTTGGAACCCGCCGTTGCAACCGGTTCTTCAGGACCGCCCAGCGCCGGCTCGGAATCGAAGTTGAATTCACCCGGATCGATATCCGCCATCTCGGTGAGACGGCGGCCGACGGCATCGAGGCGTATCATGCGGGCGTTCATCTGGGCGATACGAATAGCGAGGGCATCGAGCGTGTCCTCGTTGCCCTGTCGGATCGCGTCGATGCTCCCGCGCTGGGCAGCGAGGTCTGCGGC
>JAKSCZ010000374.1 GCA_022360335.1 Pseudomonadota bacterium | reverse complement strand
TGAGCGCCAAGGCTTGAGATAAGGTAACTGTCCCTTATCTCCTGTTCGGGCCTGAAGGCCCTCCTACGTGCCGGCCGCGTTGATGCCGCCTTGCAGCACGTAGGCCTGGAAACCGCGCTCGTTGAGGATGTAGGCGCCCGCCGAGCTGCGGCGTCCCGTATCGCAACACACGACGTATTTCCTGTCCTTGTCGAGCGTCGACACCTTCAGGCGGATGAAATACAGCGGGATATTGATCGAGCCGTCCAGGTGCTGGTTCTCGAACTCGCTGGGCAGGCGCACGTCGAGCCACTGTCCGCCGCTGCGGACGATGTCCTCGGCCTGGGCCATGGTGACCCAGTCGAGCATGGGTTCGTTGAGGAGCTTCTTGAAGTCTTCCTTGCCGAGGCGCATGACGGCGCCGTCGTTCTGCATCGTAACCGTCGCGTTGCGTTTCGCATCCGAGATCAGCGCTTCCTCGCCGAAGGTGTCGCCGACGCCCAGTTCCGCAAGCTTGATGCCCTCCTTGCTGAGCGGCGTCTCGCGCGTGACGAGCGCCGAGCCACGGATCAGCACGTAGAAGTAGTCGCCCTCGGCGCCCTGCTTGAGAATGACGTCGCCGGCGTGGTAGTTGATCTGCTGCATGCGCATGAAGATCGCCTGGATGTTTGCCGGCGGAATCTTGTGAAACGCCTTCGTCTGCAGGAGCATCGTCATCCAGTCTTCGTTGCCCTGGTCGGATTTGCCCTGCAGCTCGGACACTTCGTAGGTCCCGGTCTGATCCCAGGTCAGCATCACGTCGAGCAGATCGCTGTCGATCGAGATGAACTGGACGCGATCGCGCGCTTTTGCGGTTACCCGGCGGGGGAACACCGGCGCAACGGGATTGCGTGCGCCTTCGGTACCGCCTTCGATCTTGCCGACGACCTTGGATTGGTTCATCAGCTCCAGAATCCCCGATACGACGTAGATCGTACGCTTCTCGGCGTCGCCTTCCCTGAACAGCAGCTGGCCGGGCGACAGCTCGCGAATCTGTACCTTGCGCGACAGCGCCGCAAGATTGTCGCGCTTGAGCCCGTCGAGCGGCGAAAAGCCCCTGAGCAGCTCCGTGCTTGTCCGCTCACCTGACATAGTCGATCCTGTTGATGCTTCGGTCCGTTCCTGGTATCGGGATTACGTCAAGCGCGTATTCTACCTTCAACTCAACGACTTCCGGTACCTCTCGTAGCACGCAGCGTGAAGCAGCGCACAGTTTCCGGAGCCGCTCGCAGGCGCGCGTGACGGGCGTCACACGCCGGACCACCCGCTATGTGGTGCAAATCGACCGCCGTAGCGCTCTGCGAGCGCCTGCAGGCTCGCGACGACCGAATCGACGCCGCGCTCGGTCGCGTAATTGATCGGTCCGCCGCGGAACGGGGCGAAACCGGTACCGAAGATCACTCCCGCGTCGAGCAGGTCGGCCGTCGCGACGACGCCCTCGTCA
>JAKSCZ010000429.1 GCA_022360335.1 Pseudomonadota bacterium | reverse complement strand
GCCCGCGACCGTAATGAAGGGTTCGTAGATCGCCAGGTCGTCGGTAAGCCTGATCGCGCCCGAAACCTCGAATACGCAGACCCTCGGTCCCGACGCGGCCAGGCATTCCTGCAGCGAATCCGGACCCGACGCATTCAGGTTCCGTACCTTGAATACCTTGCCGCCGCGACCGGCCGGCGTGTCGACGCCGTAGCCTACGGCGCCGGGAAAAACCGGCAGGGCCATTGCCGGGCTCGCCAGGCAGACTGCCGAAAAAATCAGGAACAGGCTCGAGATCACGCGATTCGACGGAAAAGTTGGGGTAATCAATTCGATCCTCCCGGCCATCGCCGAAAAACGGTACGGCATCACAGTCGAAACTGTGCACCCGTCCTGTTTTGGGGCCTTGGCGCTCGGTATAATTTTAGGGTCGTCGCCTCAAATCGGAGAACCCGATTATATCGCCGGCGGCAACGACGAGAATGCCTGTCGCAACGCGAAACGGCAAAAAAATGTGACCTGCGTCACAGCTTGAACTAAAGAACCGCATCCAGACGAGGTTGACCGCAATTGGGAAATCCGAAAGTTTCCGGCACGCCGTCAGAGCACGATAACTTTGCCGATCGCTCAGTTTACAAGTGGCTGATCCCGATTGTCGGCCTTGCCCTGTTCCTGCGCCTCTGGGGGATACGCTTCGGGCTACCCTACGATTTCACGCCCGACGAACTCCATGAGATCGTCCGCGCGCTGAAGCTCGGCGCCGGCGAATACTCGTGGGTGCCCGGCAAGGGCGGCCTGTACTTCTTCCTTTTCGTCGAGTACGGGTTCCTGTACGTCTACCTCTGGCTGACCGGCGCCGTCGGCGGCCCGTCCGACTTCGCGCTCTATTACCTGAGCGACCCGACGGCTTTCTACCTGGCCGGGCGCGTTACGGTCGCGCTGATGGGCACGTTCACGTGTCTCGCGATCTACTGGCTCGGCCGGCGCATTTACGGCCGCACGGCGGGCCTGCTGGCCGCAATCATCGCCGCAACGACGCACTACCACGGCCTGTGGTCGCACTACATCAACGTCGACATCGGCATGACGCTCGCCGTCTGGTGTGCATTCCTCGCCTTCGTCATCCACGAGGAGACCGAAAAGAAACGCTGGCTGGTCGGCTCCGGCGTCCTGGCCGGCGTTGCTTTCGCGTTCAAGCTGCCCGGGGTCATCGCGATGTTCCCGCTCCTGCTGGCAGTGTTCTCCTCGGGCGGCAGGCTGTCGCTCGACCGCAGGAAAATCCGGAATGCGGTGACGCTCGGCGTCGCGATGCTGGTCACGACGGCGGCGGTCGCCCCGGAGAACATCCTCGAGATCGGTGCGTTCCACGAGCGATTCTCGGGCCTGCTGGCGCCCGAAGCACGGGCCGCCGCGGTGGCGGACGAATCGTCCACGAGCGGCGATGCATTCAAGGAATCGATGTTCGACGTGACGATCTACCAGGGCTCCGGCTACCTCTCGATCCTGACGATGCCGACCTACCTGGGCCTCGTCGCGTTTGCGCTGGCGGGCGCCGCCGTCGGCATTCGGAGACGGCGCCGGTGGGACCTGATCTGGATCGCATTCGTCGCCGTGTTCCTCGGCGTCATGAGTCTCGCGGACCGGCCCGGGGCCGAACGCTACATGCTGCCAATCGTGCCGGCCCTGTGGCTGCTGGCCGCCTCCGCCGTGGCCGAGGTGGCGAAACGGTGGCGGTGGCTGGGCGCGGCGTCGACGCTCGCAATCGTCGCCGTCCCGCTGTTCGCGCTGATACGGCAGGACTACACCTGGACCCGGCCCGACACACGGGTTCTCGGCAAGGAATGGATCGAGGCGAACGTCCCCGCCGACGCCAAACTGCTCATGGACGGGATGCGCTACCGCTTCATCCAGAGTCCGCCGCTCTACCCGAACGATGCCGCGGTAGAACGCCGCGTGCAGAGAGCCGGCAGCGAAAAGCACCTGAGCCGCGGCGTATCGTCCCGCACGCTCGATCTCTACGAAAAGGCGATGTCACGGGTCGAAGGGCCGAGATACGACCTGCACTCCACCATGTGGGGGCTCGACGTCCGTGAACTTTCCTACTACGTCGACGAATGCTTCGACTATGTCGTGACGAGCTCGATGAATTCGCACCGCTACGACTCGCCGCAGCAGGCACGGCGCTATCCGCTGAGCGCCGCGTTCTACCGGGAGCTGCCGGCGGACCCGCGTTTCGAACGGGTCCGGACGTTTGCTCCCGAACCCTGGAAGGTGCAGGGGCCGAAGATCGACGTCTACCGCGTTCACAACGCCTGCGGCACCTCATGAAGATCGCCATCCTCGGCCTGCGATCGATCGGGCCGACCGCCCTTGGCGGCATCGAGAAGGTCGTCGAGGAGCTCAGCACGCGTTACGTCGCCGAGGGACACGAGGTCACGGTATTCGTCCGCGCCCGCTATGCGGCCGACAGCGGCGACGAATACCGGGGCGTGCGCCTGAAAGCGCTGCCTGCGGTCTACACCAAGCACCTCGAGGCCATCACGAACACCGTCATCGCCATCCTATATTCGCTGCGCGGTTACGACATCGTGCACGTCAACGCGCTCGGCCCGGCCCTGCTGTCGTTCATCCCCCGGCTGTTCGGCCGCAAGGTCTTCGTGACCGTGCACGGCCAGGACTGGAAACGCGAGAAATGGGGGCGCTTCGCCAGCCGGGTACTCAGGCTGGGCGAATGGGCCGCCGTGACCTTTCCGACCCGCACCGTCGTCGTGTCGAGAACGCTGCGAGAGTACGAGAAGAAACGTTTCGGCAGGGACGTTCTCTTCATCCCGAACGGCGTCAACCCGCCCGATACCAACGTCGAGCCGCGCGGGGACGGGAGGTTTCCGAAAGACGGATACGTCCTGTTCATGGGGCGCCTGGTACCGGAGAAAGGTTGCCACTTCCTGATACGGGCGTTCCGTTCGCTGCAGACGGACAAGAAGCTCGTCATCGCCGGCGCCGCGCTCCATACCGACGAGTACGCCGCCGGCCTGCACCGCCTGGCCGAAGGCGACGACCGAATCGAATTCGTCGGGCCGATATACGAGGAGGAGAAAGACCTGGCGCTGCGCAACGCCCTGCTGTTCGCGCTGCCGTCCACGATCGAGGGCATGGCGATCGTTCTCCTCGAGGCCATGAGCTACGGCAAGTGCTGCCTGTGCAGCGACATCGACGAAAACCTCGAGGTCATCTATCCGGCGTCGGAGCCGGGTACCGCCGTCGCGGTCAACGAGAGATTCCTTGCAGCCGGTGACGGCCCGCCCGACGACCGCATGCGCGGCCTTTGTTTCCGCTCCGGCGACATCGGCGATCTCGCGGCAAAGCTCGACTTTCTGATCGGGCATCGCGCTGCGGTCGATGCGCTCGGCATGGCGGCGAAGCAGCACGTTGCCGAATACCACGACTGGGACCGGATCGCCCGGCTGCATCTCGACGCCTACGGCGAGGCACTGCACGGAGACTCGTAACGTGCCGCAGTTAACATCCGACGCTGTGACGGCGTTACTGTCTATGGTGCGCCGGACTTGATAAGTTAATCCGGTATACCGACGCATCAAAGGGTTGTTGGAAAGGCGGGTCGGCGCTCTGGCCTGACGAAATTTGTCGCCGAATTCTGTGAAATTCAGCGCTTTACAGAATATTACTCAATTAAGATGAATATTGTCCGTAAGGCGCGAGAGCGCTCGGGCCTGCGATTCGACGTGCGCAAACGCCGTTTTGCCCCGCGCCGCGCGGACGATTTGACAATAACGAGCCATGGTTACCGAGAACGACGCCAACAAGGACCTGCCCTACTACCTGACTGTCGCCGTCCGCAGGGTGCTCGCACCCGTCTGCGTAGTGGTCGCGCTGCTGTTCTCCATGTACATCAACAATGTGCGGGTGATCGACGCCTACTATGCGCTGATGATCATCGCGGCGCTGCTCGCACTGATGCTGTACCCGGGCGAGCGCCGGAGCCACGACATCCTGTCGTCGAAGGTCTGGAACATATCCCTGTCGGTCCTCGGCAGATGGGGCCTGATGATCGGCGTATTGCTGTTGCTCGGCTACGCAACCAAGACGTCCTCGGTTTTCTCCCGCATGGCGCTGTTTACCTGGTTCCTGATCACGCCCCCGTTGCTGGTCCTCGCACAGGTCGGCGTCGAGATCCTGGCTTCGCGGTTCCTCCTGCTCGAGGGCCGCAAGAGACGGGTCGTCATCGCCGGCGCGGACGAACTCGGACACAAACTCGCCGAGAAGATCAAGGCCTCGCCCTTGTCGAGGATGCGCATCGCCGGATTCTTCGACGACCGCGGCCAGGACCGGCTGTCGAACGGTACCTCGATCCCGCTGCTCGGCAAGCTCAAGGATCTTCCCGCCTATATCCGCAGCAACGATATCGACGTGGCATTCATCGCACTGCCCATCAAGAACGTCCAGCGCGTCACGGACCTGCTCGATCAGTTGCACGACACGACGGTCTCGATCTACTTCGTGCCGGACGTTTTCGTCTTCGACCTGATCCAGTGCCGCACGAGCGACATCGACGGCCTGCCCATCGTCGCCTTGTGCGAGACGCCGTTCCAGGGGGCGCCGGGCGTCGTCAAGGTCCTCAGCGACTACGTGATCGCCAGTATCGTCGTACTGTTGACCAGCCCGATCATGATCGCCATCGCCATCGCCATCAAGCTGACGTCCCCCGGAAGCGTCATCTTCAAACAGCGGCGGTACGGTCTCGACGGACGCGAGATCATCGTCTACAAGTTCCGCTCGATGACGGTCTCGGAAGACGAGGACGTCGTCAAACAGGCCACGCGCGACGACGAGCGCGTGACCAGGGTCGGCGCATTCCTGCGCAAGTACTCGCTCGACGAGTTGCCGCAGTTCCTGAACGTGCTTCAGGGACGCATGAGCATCGTCGGCCCGCGCCCCCACGCAGTAGCGCACAACGAGGAATACCGCCCGCTGATCAAGGGCTACATGATGCGGCACAAGGTCAACCCGGGCATTACGGGGCTCGCCCAGGTGCTGGGTTACCGCGGCGAAACCAGCTCGATCGAAGCCATGGAAAAACGCGTCGAGTACGATCTCGAATACCTGCGCAACTGGTCGCTGTCGCTGGACCTGCAGATAATCTTCCGCACGATCCGGGTCATGCTGAACGACAAGATGGCCTACTGACCTCGGGGCCCGTTACAATTTCGGCGTCGTCCTCGGCTGATAGATGAACCACAGATTGACCTGGTTCGAATTCGAGCGCTCGCCGATCGCCTCACTGCGATCGGATACGGTGTAGCGATAGCTCATCTCCGCAACGAGCGACGGCGCCAGGTACCACTGCACGTTCGACTGCAGCTGGATATAGTCCCGGTCGTTGACGTTCTGAGCGTCTTCCTTGCCGCGCTGCCGGTACGTCCGAACGCCCAGTCCCGCGGATACTTTCTCACTCAGGCGCCGCCGGAAGTTCAGGTTCAGCGTATCCCGGACCGACAGCGCGCCGGCGCCGGACGCGTTGATCGAACGCCTGTAGCGGGCGAACATGGCGATGGTCTCGAGGTTGCGCTGCAGGGTGACCGTACTGACGAACTCGGGACTCTGGCTCGAATCCGAACCGTCCGCATCCTCGATGCCGGCGAGCGCCGTCACGCGCGTCGTGGCGCTCAACTCGCGCTCGAAGCCCGCCTGGATGCCGTAACCGTTGATGTCCGCCGCCGCCCCGCCCTCCGGACTGAACGTCCGGCCGGTCACGGTCAGCAGGGACGCGGTCCTGTCCGACATCTTGCGGCGAAAGTTCAGGTTGAGGCGCGTATCCGTGTAGTCGCTGAGCGAACCGGCGATGACGTCGTCGTATTGCACATCGCTGAAAACGAAGTCGGCGCCGATGGTCGTTACCGCGGACAGGTCGTACGACAGGTACGGCACGAGCCGGATCTTGTCGCGCGTGCCGCTCAGAACGACGCGCGCCGTGTCGTCTTCGGTCACGTCGTCGGGATCGTCGATATCGAGGTCCGAGATCGCGCGCTCCGCCGTCCTGACCTTCTGCCGATCGTAAAAAGCCCTGAATCCCGCCGTGATCGATCGTCCCCGGTGCCTCAGGGTCGATCGCAGAAACACGTCTTCTGCATCGAAGTCCTGGGCGACATCCCGATCGGCGTCGTATTCGCGCAGAACGACCCTGGGCTGCACGTCGAACGTGGTCGTGGCCGAGCTGTACCGGGCGACTGCGCGGAGATCGGCCAGCAGGCCGGTGAGTTCGACCTCGTCGTCGGTCCGGATACTCAGCGTCGCGTTGTCGTCGTACTCGCCCCCGACGCGAACGATCGGCTCGAATTCCCACTGCTGCGCCCTGGTCGCGTCCGGCGCCGCGCAGACGAACAGCACGATACCGGCCGCGATCGGGAGTCGCAGTTGCTTCAACAGTCGCATCTTGCTCATATGCGCCTCCTAGTCTTCGCTGAGATCGAGCCGGAATCCGATATTCCAGCTGCTGAACTCGCCGCTTTCGAAGTCGCCCGTGACCGACAGGCCGCGGATCAGTTGGTAGCCGAAACCGAAACCGTACAGCGTGTCCTCGGTCAACGTCCGCGTGCTCAGATCCACGTTCCCGACGCCCGAGTAGCGCACGTGCGCCCGGAGTTCGAACTTGTCTCTCCAGATCGAGCGCACGCCTACGGTGGCGCCGAAGTCCTTGTCTCCGCTGTCGAAGTTCTCCCCGGCAAAGCTGCCGAAGTCGAGGTCCGTACTGTCGTATGTCAGAAGCGCATAAATATCCGTCGAATCCCGGAACGGCACCCGCGCGCCCACGCCGCCCGTGGCGACGGTGAAATCGAATTCGTCGCCGGTCGGGAACCGGCCCTGCGCATTGGTAACGACCGCCGCGACCTTGACGTCGGACGAGCGGAAGTCGACGTAGGCAAACAGATTCTTCCACGTGCCCACGGAACCCCGGAAACGTATGCCGCTTCCGTCGGAGGCCGAGACGTCGACGGTCTGGCCGAGCGCGAGGTCGGTCATGATTCCGTCTCTGCCGACATCCTGCTGTGCGAGCGCGATATCGAACCACGAGTATCGAACTTCCTGCGCGCTCGCCGCGGCCGACACGCCGGCCAGCAGCAACGCCGCGGCAAACCTGGCTGACAATCTATACATTTCCTGATCCTCGTCGCCTGTTCCGATTCCGGATTATGGCACGGCCGGCGCCCGCAGCGCGGATGCCCGACGCCAGCATCATGGCCAGCAGCGCGAAACCGAGCGCGCCGCCGCCGCCGCCGCCCGTCCCTGCCGCCGGGTTGACGCGGACCGTGCGCGAGATCGGGGTCGCCTCGTTGCCGGCCCGGTCGGTTACATTGTAGGTTACGGTGTAGTTGCCGACGACCGCGGTATTGACGTTGCTGCTCACGACGATGGCGCCGCTGATGTCGCCGTCGATGTTGTCCAGGGCCGTCGCGCCGGCGTCGCTGTACGCCGAGCCCGACGCCACGTCCACGGCAGCCTCGCCGACGAGGGTCAGTTCCGGCGGCACCGCATCGCCCATCCCGAGATTGCCGAAGCCGTCGTTCAGGAATACCCCAAGCCCGGAGGCAGCCGCGCCGCCCATCGCGAGATCGACGCCGCCCGGCTCGCCGGCGTCGGCCATGCCGAGTTCCGCGAGGACCCCGGTCGACGAACCGTCGTCGACGATCTGCTCGCGCCAGAGATCGAAACCGCTGCCGGTGCCGGTCCACACCTGGTGCACGCCGCTGGCATTGACGAACACGAGATCGGGCAAACCGTCCCGATTGACGTCGCCGGCGTGAATGTCGGTCGTCGCCGAGGTGCCCAGCAGCACGTTCGTCGCCGCCGGGAAGCCGCCGCTTCCGTCGTTGTAGAGCACGGGGTTCGCGGCCACGTCGTCCGCATCGGACGGTATCCTGGCGAAAGCCAGGTCGGGACCGCCGACACCGTCGAAGTCGCCGACGGCGACCCCCGCGGCATCGCCGACCGGCAGGCTTGCGCCCTGAGAGAATCCCGCGCCGGCGTTCCTGATCCACACCTGGCTGTCGCTGCCGCCGTTGGCGAAAACCAGGTCGTCCCGGTTGTCCCCGTTCAAGCGCGCCACGGCAACGGCGTTGCTGTTCGCCGAGCCCAGCGTGTCGTCCAATACGAACTGGCCGGCGCCGTTACCGAGGTAGACCGGATTCCCCTCAATCGTGGCGAACGCGATATCGGCATTGCCGTCGGCGTCGAAGTCACCGACCGCGACATCCTGCGCGAAGGGTGCGTTCAGATCGGTCAGGAGCGAGAAGTTGCCGATGCCGTCGTTGACGAAGACATGGCCGGTCTGGGCGCCACCGGTCGAGACGACGATGTCGAGTGTGTCGTTGTTGTCGAAATCCGCCAGCGCGACACCCGTGTGCGCACCGTTCTCGGCGATCGCGATCGGCGCATCGGCGAAATCGCGGAAGCCGTCGCTGAGGTACACCTGCAGCGGCTGCCCCGCTGCCGTCCCGGCCACGAGGTCCGCCGCGCCGTCGCCGTTGACGTCGCCCGCCGCCACCGACAGTACACCGCTCGTGCCGAGCACCTGCACGACGCCGTTGCTGTACGCCTCGGCCACGCCGACGGCCTTCTGGGCCGAGTTGTCGTCGGTGTTCGGGTCGAGCGGCACCGGGTCGGCGTTACTCGCCGTTCCGTAAGCGACGACGTCGCCCGGGACGCTGGTCGTAATCGTGAAACTCACCGCCACGGACTCGCCGACCGGGAGCACGCCCACGCTGCAGTCGAAGTCCCGCTTACCGTCGACCTCGGGCTGCATCGTGCAACCGGCGTCCGGCGTGATGGTCAGTCCCCGGCCGACGAAGGCGCCGGTGATCTCGACGTCGGTCGCGCCCTGCGGACCCTGCGGATTGGCCGCCGTCATGGTCCAGTTCAACTGGTCGCCGGTCATCGCCGGATCGGGCGCCGCCGTTATCTCGAGCGATACGTTGGCCCGATCGAGCGCCGAGATATTGAGGTCGAACTGCGCCTGGGCCGGCGCGCTGCCCGGCTGGTTGTCGCTCGCCGTCACGACGATGACGTACGGATCGTCGTCGCGTGCATCCGCCTGGGTCGGCGTGCCGCTGAACGTGCCCGTCACCGTGTCGAACGCGATGCTGCCGCTCGCGGGCAGTCCGGTCGCCGCGAACGTCAGCGTATCGCCGTCGGCGTCTTCGAAGTTGGCGGCGACGGCCAGGGTGTAGAGTGAACCCTCGATCGCGACCGGGGCGTCGATCGGGTCGATCAGCACGGGCTCGTCGTTCTCCGCGGTGACCTCGATCGCGAGGAAGCGCACCTCGCTGCTCAGGAAGCCGTCGCTGACCGTTGCGCCGACGCTCAGCGTGCCGTTGAAGTCCTGCGCGGGCGTGATGGTGTTGCCGGTTCGCGTGTAGTTCGTGCCGTCCTGCAAGAGAAGCTCGAACTCGTCGGGGAAGACGCTGTCGGGGTCCGCCACCGTGAGGTCCGTCAGCGCGACGACGAGCGAGGTATCCTCGGGCGTCACGAGCGGCGCCTGCCCCGTAATGGTCGGGGCATCGTTCACGGGCGTCACCGAGACCGTGGCCCCGAACGGCTCGCTGACGTCCTCGCCGTCGCTGACCGTCACGGGAACCGTCAGGTCGCCGTTGAAGTCGAGCAGCGGCGTGATCGTGTTGCCGACGCGCGTGTAGTTCGCGCCGTCCTGCACGGACAGTACGAACGAAGACGGATCGCTGTCGGCGTCGGTGACGGTGAAGTCGGCCAGCACGATCTCGACCGCCGTCTCTTCGGGCGTGCCGATCGGATTCGGCTGGTCTTCGATCACCGGCGCGTCGTTGACGCTGTCGACGCTGATCGTGACGGTTGCCGCCCCGCTGCACAGCCCGCCGCCGTCGCAGGCCTCGTAGG
>JAKSCZ010000141.1 GCA_022360335.1 Pseudomonadota bacterium | reverse complement strand
GACCGACGAGACCCATTGCGAGCAGGATCGCGATGACGACCCCGCCGCCGAGCCGGCGCCGGTTTCGCCGGCCGTCGCCGCCGCGCAGGAACGGGCCGATCAACCGCCGGAACAGGCGATCGAGCCACGCCGCGGATCGGTCCCCGGACGCCGCACGATGCGCCTGCGGCAACAGCCTGGCGCTCGCCCAGGGCGTGATGGTCAGCGCAACGGCGAGCGACAGCAGCATGCCGATGCTCGCGTTGATCGGGATCGGGCTCATGTAAGGCCCCATCAGGCCGCTGACGAACGCCATCGGCAGCAACGCGGCGATGACGGTGAACGTCGCGAGGATCGTCGGGCCGCCGACTTCGTCGACGGCCGGCGGGATCGCCTCGAGCAGCGTTTTATCGCCCATCGCCATGTGGCGATGGATGTTCTCGACGACGACGATCGCGTCGTCGACGAGGATGCCGATCGAGAAGATGAGCGCGAACAGCGAGACCCGGTTGATCGTGAAGCCCCAGGCCCAGGACGCGAACAGGGTCAGCATCAGCGTGATGATCACGGCCGAGCCGACGACGACGGCCTCGCGCCAGCCGAGCGTGACGAGGATCAGGACGATCACCGACAGGGTCGCGAACGCGAGCTTCTGAATGAGTACTTTCGCCTTGTCGTCGGCCGTTTTGCCGTAGTCCCGCGTCACGCTGACCTCGACCCCTGCGGGGATGACGAAGCCTTTCAGCGCCTCGACGCGCTCGATCACCTGCCTGGACATGCGCGCGGCGTTGGTGCCCGGTTTCTTGGCCACCGCGATCGTCACGGCCGGCGCATCGCCGAAACGCACGTACCGTTCCGGCTGATCGGGGCCGGCCGTCACCTCGGCGACGTCGGACAGGTAGATTGCCTTGCCGTCGACGAGCCCGACGACGACGCCGGCGACGTCGTCCCGGTCGGCCAGGAAACTGCCCGCGGTAACGGGGACGCTGCGGTTGCCGGCGACGACGTCGCCGGCGTGCAGGGCCACGTTGCCGGCCCGCAGCGCCTCCCGCAGCGCATCCAGCGACAGCCCGTAGGATGCCAGGCGCTGCGCGTCGAGCCGGACGTGGACGACGTTGTCGGGCCCGCCGATCGTGTAGACGTCGCGGGTTCCCGGCACGCGCTTGATCTCGGCCTCGAGCGCATGCGCGACGCGCTGCAACTCGTGCGCGCCGCGCGCCGGGTCGTCGGTCCAGAGGGTCAGCGTCACGGCGGGCACGTCGTCGATGCCCTTCGGCTTGATCAGCGGCTGCAGGACCCCGCTGCCGGGCGGCAGCCAGTCCTGGTGGGAGTAGATCGCGTTGTAGAGCCGCACGATGGCCGCGGTGCGGTCCTCGCCGACCTCGTACCGAATCGTCAGCACGGCCATCCCCGGCCGGGATACCGAGTAGGTGTGCTCGACGCCCTCGATCTCGGACAACACCTGCTCGAGCGGGATCGCGACGATGTTCTCGACCTCGACCGCGCTG
>JAKSCZ010000356.1 GCA_022360335.1 Pseudomonadota bacterium | reverse complement strand
GGAGAGGTTGGTGCCCTCGGTTGCCGAAACCTCGACCATGATCGTGTCGCCTCCCCAATCCTCGGGGATCAATCCGAGATCGGAGAGCTCCTGCTTGACGCGTTCCGGCTGGGCGTCCGCCTTGTCGATCTTGTTGATCGCGACGACGAGCGGGCCCTCCGCCGCTTTCGAGTGCCGGATCGCCTCGATCGTCTGCGGCATGACGCCGTCGTCGGCCGCCACGACGAGGACGACGATGTCGGTCGCCTGGGCGCCGCGGGCGCGCATCGCCGTGAAGGCGGCATGGCCCGGGGTATCGAGGAAGGATATCCGGCCCTTGTCCGTCTCCACCGAGTAGGCGCCGATGTGTTGCGTGATCCCGCCGGCCTCGCCCGCCGCCACCTTGGTGTGGCGGATGTAGTCGAGCAGCGACGTCTTGCCGTGGTCGACGTGGCCCATGATGGTGACGACCGGCGCGCGCGACACCTCCTCGCCGCCCTCCTGCACCTCCTCGGCGAGCAGCTTCTCGTCGATTTCGGCGGAGTCGACCGGCCTGGCGACGTGACCGAGTTCTTCGACGACGAGCGTTGCCGTGTCCTGGTCGATCACCTGGTTGATCGTCACCATCGCGCCCATGTTGAAGAGTACCTTGACGACCTCGTTGCCCTTGATCGCCATGAGTTTGGCGAGGTCCGCGACCGAGATGCTCTCGGGAATCTCGATCTCGCGCACGACGGGCGCCGTGGGGCGCTCGAAGCCGTGCTGGTCGCCGCCGACCGCCACGGGCCGGCGGCGGATCGGCGTCTTGCGCTTGCGGCGGCCGCTCTTGTCGCCGGCCACGTGCAATTCCTTGCGGCCGTAGCGGGTGTCCGTCCGCTTCTTCGGCTTCGGCTTGTCCTTCTCCCTGGCGCGGCGGGCGCGGGCATCCGCCTCGGCCTTCTCGAGGCGCTGTTTCTCCTGCTGCGCATCCGCGGCGGCTTTTTCGGCGGCCTTGCGGGCCTCTTCCTCGGCCTCCTTGCGCGCCTGCTCCTCGCGTTCCCGGGCCTCCTGCTCGGCGCGCTCCGCCGCCTCCTTCTCGGCCTTCGCCCGCTCGCGCTCGGCCTCTTGCGCCGCGACGCGTTCCTCTTCCTCGCGACGCTTCGCGTCGAGGGCCTCCTGCTCCTTCTTCGCCTCCTCTTCGAGCACGTCGCGCTTGATATAGGTCCGCTTGCGCCGGACTTCGACGTTCACGGTGCGCGAACGGCCCTGCGCTCCGGCGAGCCTCAGCTCCGACTGCGATTTGCGCTTCAGCGTGATACGGCGGGGCGCCCCCGCCGTCGCCGGGACGTCCTCCTGTCCGTGGCTGCGCCGCAGGTGCGTCAGCAGCTCGAGCTTCGCATCGTCGCTGATCGTGTCTTCCGACCCGTCGACCTTGATGCCCGCTTCGTCGAGCTGCGATAGCAGCTTCTCGACCGGCACTTTCAGTACTTCGGCAAATTGTGCAACTGTCACATCGGCCATACGTCTACTCCGCTTCCCGGCGACTACGCCTGCTTTTCTTCCTCGAACCAGTGCGCACGCGCTCTCATGATCAGCGCGGCGGCGGCGTCTTCCTCCATTTCGCTGATCTCGAGGAGGTCGTCCGTCGCCAGCTCCGCGAGGTCCTCGCGCGTGACCACACCGTTGCTCGCAAGCGTAAATGCAAGCCCTTTTTCCATGCCTTCGAGGCTGAGCAGGTCCTCGGCAGGCTCGGCTTCGTCGATCTTCTCTTCCTGGACGATCGCCTGCGTCAGCAGCACGTCGCGTGCGCGGCTGCGCAGCTCGTCGACGATGTCCTCGTCGAATTCTTCGATCGCAATCAGCTCGGACGCCGGCACGTAGGCAACCTCCTCGATCGTCGAGAAACCCTCCTGTACCAGGATGAGAGCCACCTCTTCGTCGACGTCGAGCTGCTTCGAGAAGAGCTCGATCAGCTCGCGCATCTCGGCGTCGCTCTTCTCTTCGGCATCCGCCGCCGTCATGACGTTCAGTTCCCACCCCGTCAGTTCGCTGGCGAGGCGGATGTTCTGCCCGCCGCGGCCGATCGCCTGGGACAGCTTGTCTTCCTCGACGGCGATGTCCATCGCGTGCCTGTCCTCGTCGACGACGATCGATACGACCTCGGCCGGCGACATGGCATTGACCACGAACTGCGCGGCGTTATCGTCCCAGAGGATGATGTCCACGCGTTCGCCGGCGAGCTCATTCGAGACCGCCCGGACACGCGAGCCACGCATACCGACGCAGGCACCGACCGCGTCGATGCGGTTGTCGTTGCTCTTCACGGCGATCTTGGCACGCAGGCCGGGGTCGCGGGCAGCACCGAGGATGTCGATCAGACCCTGGCCCACTTCCGGCACCTCGATCTTGAACAGCTCGATCAGGAACTGTGGTGAGGTGCGGGTCATGAACAGCTGCGGGCCACGCGGCTCCGAGCGAACCTCGGTCAGAAGCGCCTTGATGCGATCCTGCGGTCGAACCGGTTCGCGCGGTACCATCTGGTCACGCGGCACGAAACCCTCGGCGTTGCTACCGAGATCGATGTACACGCCATTGCGATCGACACGCTTGACGAGACCGGAGAGCATTTCACCTTCGCGGTCCTTGTATTCCTCGACAACCTGCTCGCGCTCGGCTTCACGGACCTTCTGCACGATGACCTGCTTGGCCGTCTGCGCCGCGATACGGCCGAATTCGACCGACTCCATCGGAATCTCGACGAACTCACCCGGCTGCGCATTCTCGTCGATGTCCACGGCATCGATCATCCGCAGCTCGCGATCCGGTACCTCGAGTTCGGTCGACTCGTCTTCGAACACGAGCCAGCGACGCCAGGTGTCGTAGTCGCCCGTCTCACGGTCGATCTGCACACGGACGTCGATGTCCTCGCCATGCTTGCGGCGCGTTGCCGACGCCAGGGCGGCCTCGATTGCCTCGAAAATGATCTCTTTTTCGACGCCTTTCTCGTTCGAGACAGCGTCGACGACCATCAGGATCTCTTTGCTCATTTCCTCAAAACTCCAGAATCCCCGATCGTGTCATTCCACGACGGGCACCAGCCGGGCGGTATCGATCGTCTTCAGCGGCAAGCTGTGCGACTCTCCGTCCACCTCGACCACGATGTTCTCGTCATCCGACGACACCAGCGTACCGCGGAAACGTCTGCGCCCTTCTATCGGGAGGCGCGTCTGCACTTTCACGGTTTCGCCTTCAAACCTCTGAAAATGCACAGGTTTCGTTAACTTCCTGTCCAGGCCGGGCGACGACACCTCGAGGTCGTAGTTGCCCGGCACCGGGTCCTCGACATCGAGCAGCGCACTGATCGCGAGACTGACCTTCTCGCAATCGTCGAGCCCGACGCCCTCCGGCTTGTCGATGAAGACCCGGACCAGACCGCCCTTGCCGCCCAAACGGACTTCGAGGTCGGCAAGTTCGTAGCCGAGACCTTCGACGGTCGGCTCGAGCAGCTTCGCCAGTTCTCTCCCGGTCATCACCTAACCAATTGTTCCAAAAACAAAAAAAGGGCCAATGGCCCATTCTTTCCCTGCGCACTGTCGCTGCCCGCAGGCAACAAAAAACCCCTGAGCGGGGCCCTTTGGGTCCACCGGGATTCCGGTGGTGATGGGTCCAAACACGGCCCCACCGCTGCGCTGGCGCGGGATTATAAGGCATCGACGGTCGCCCGGCAACGCCAAAACGAGCGGATCTCGATGCACCTGTCCGAATGCCGTAAGTACTTGGCAAATAGTGAAAAACAGGCGTTGCCAGTACGCCGAATAGGTCGACTGCCTATTTTTTCCGAATAAAAAGATGCACAGTCGGAAAATACCTGCTGGTAAATGCGAATCATTGTCATTCGCCTCCGCGGCCGGACTCCTCATGTACCTCGAAGAATGCGTCAGCTCTTCTGCCCGGTGCGGTCGCCCTCAGCAACTCTGCCAACGTTTCGAGCAGGCGCTCCCGCTCTTCATCGGTTTCTCGAGTGCGATCCGAAAGATGGCTTGGGTGTTGTTCCCGATCGAGCCAGAATCTGCCCGACACTTTGGCCGCCTCCGACGACGTCGCAAGCCACACTGCCGTGTCTGCGCCCTCCTCGGGCGTTCGCAGCAACCGCTTCGTCAATTTGTAGAAGCCCGGGCCTTCTCCTCGTTGCGAACCACCAGCGTCAGGCGTGCACCGAATTCCGCCAGCCGGCGGGCGGCGGCCTCGCCGATACCGGATGTCGCGCCCGTGATGACGGCGTGACGTTCGCGCTGATATGCCGAAACGGCTTTCCAGTGTCTTCGCGACGAGCGATAACCCAGCTTCGTGAAGCGCCAAATGCCCGGAAACACGAGCCGATCGGCAGCCGCCAGCAGACTCGACGCCCGCGGCGCCTCGAAGTCGTCTTCGAGCGCCTCTTTGAGACCTGTCATGGCGTTCTTGCCTGCGCGATCCATGACACCGGGAAACAGGCGATTGAAAGCGGCGAGCGGCGCCGGAAAGTCGAACTCGGCGATGTATCGGACCCGAGTCCCGTGACGTACTTTCTCGAACAGGACCTCTTCCCGCGCGGTGAAGAAACGAGAATCGACGGTCATGAGAATCCCGGCGTCTTCTTCGATCGCGATAATCTCGTAATCGAGCGAAAAACCGGCACGCAGATCGATGCGAAACTGCGTGCCGACTCCTGGTGCGCCGGGCGTGAGTTTCTCTGCACTGGACACAGCGGGGTCCCATTCCTCGACTCTCGAGAATTCGGACACGTAGGAAAAGACCTCGTGCAGCGGCCGCTGCACCTCGATGCTCTCGTCAAGAACCGGATTGTTGCTCATGCTGCATCCCTGGCAAGCGCCTAAGGCGCTGTCCGATGCCACCGATTATTGCCCGTCACATGATGAACCGTCGATGAGCTGCGCACACACGTTACACAAAGATACATGCGCATTTACATTCGCTTACAAATCGAAAACCTATTGAAACCAAAGGCCGGCCGGTTGCCGGCAAACTGCGTTGCATCGAACTCGCATCGGCACGACAAGCGCCGCAGGACACCAGGCGATGAACGCAATACTCATCAACATTTCTCTGTTCCAGGCAGGTTGGTTTGCGGCCGTATTTTCCGCGGCGGCCAGCGTACCAATCCTCGGCACGCTGGCGATCGCCGTAGCAGTCGCCACGCATCTTGCCCGCTCGCCGAGCCGCACTGCCGAGGCTCGCCTGCTGGCCATAGCAGGCGCGATCGGCTTCGCCTGGGAATCGCTTCTCGTCGCCACAGGGTTGGTGCAGTACGATGAGGCATCCGCTATTCCGGGAACTGCCCCGTACTGGATTGTCGCCATGTGGCTCCTGTTCGCGACCACACTGAACGTCGGCATGCGCTGGCTGCGCAAGAGCATGATCGTGACCGCAATAGTCGGCGCCATCGGCGGTCCGCTGTCTTTCCTTGCAGGCCAGAAGGCCGGCGCTGTTTCCTTCCCGGATCCGATACTGTCGCTGGCCGTCATCGGACTCGGTTGGGCGGTGTTCCTGCCGCTGCTGGTCCGCTATGCGGCGCGGGCCGATGAACGGGCCGCCATTGTCGATCGCCCCGTTCCCAACAACTAGATCAGCTCGGGGTCGGTAATGACTTCGACCAGTGCCGGGCCCTGATGAGACAGTGCTTTGTCCAGCGCTGCCGGCAACCGTAACGCATCCTTCACGAGGATACCTTCGGCGCCGCACAGCCGGGCAAATGCGGCGAAACTCGGGTTGTGCAGGCTGGTTTGCCAGACCGGCCATTCCCCGGCCCGCTGTTCCTTCGAGATCTTGCCGAGTTCCGAGTTGTTGAGCAGCACGTGTGTGATGTTCATGTTGTACTTGACGGCTGTCGTGAAGTCGCCGAGGTACTGTCCGAAGCCGCCGTCACCGCTGATCGATACGACTTTGCGTCCCATATACTCCTCCTGGTCCCGAGTGGCTGCCCAGGCGCCGAT
>JAKSCZ010000552.1 GCA_022360335.1 Pseudomonadota bacterium | reverse complement strand
TTGGTGGCCAGGGGCAGAATCGAACTGCCGACACGCGGATTTTCAGTCCGCTGCTCTACCAACTGAGCTACCTGGCCATCGCCGGTCGCCCGCAAAGCGGGTGCCTACAGGCTGGGGGCGAGGTATTAGACCGGTCCGGGGTAACTCAGTCAAGCGCGGCGCATCCTCCGGCCCGGCTACGGCGCCTCGGGTTCTAGCGCCAGAAACACCGTGCTCCATAGCTGCGCGGCGTTCGACTCGGTCAGGTGGCCTTCGCTCTGGCCGAATGGCGCAATCGCGTAGCCGCCTTCGCGGATCGCGAACGACCACAGCTCGGAGTTGACGATCTCCCGCGCGGCCGCGATGCGCTGCCGGGCCGCCCGCCGCGCCTCCTGCAGGCGGCTGCGTAGCGCATCCGGAAGGTCCGTGCGGCGCAACTGCCGGTCGAGTCCCGCGATCGCCATGGCCTGCTGCCACGACCAGACGACCGTGCCGTGGTAGTGATTGCGCGTGACCAGCGCCTGCTCCGCCGGGCCGGCGTACGCCGGGTTGGCCGCGAGGATGCCGACCGGCGTCGCAAGGCCGGCCGGGAACGGCGCCGCCAGGCTGTCGACGAGCTGCGCCAGGTGCCGGGGGGGCCGTTGCAGGAACAGAAGATCCATGCCGACGTCCGAGTGCATCACGGGGATCGGCTCCGATCGCTCGTCGAGGGCGACGGCAAAAAACCCGACGTCCTTCCCCGGCGCGGTAACGGCCGGGTAACCGTGGTCCCGGGCATAGGCCGCCACGGCCGCGCCCGCCTCGTCCGCCGCGACCGACACCTCGAAGTAGCCGTGCGCGCGGGCTTCCCACACGGCCGCCCTGCGCCGCAGTTCGTCCTCGCCGGGCAGGGCCCGCGCCTCGTCGCCCAGGAGGCCGCTGCCGGCGATCCCGGCCGCCGCCCGCAGCGCGGCCGGCATCAGCACGGCGTTGACGTCGTAAGGATAGCGGCCGCCGGCGAGTCCTTCCTCGCTGTCGCGCCAGTTACCGAAGTTCAGGTCTTCGCGGATCGCGACGAGGTTCCCGGCGACCGGTTCGCCGGCGAAGGCCGCCGCGCGCTCCGCGACCAGGCGCAGGTTGCGCGCCAGCACCGACCGGCGCGAATCGTTCGACCGCGTCGTGCCGGCGAGAAAACGCATCGCCCGCTCGCGGCCGAAGACTTCTAAGTAGCGGCCGAGTACCGGCGCCAGCATCAGGTCGTCGTCGGCCATCGCGTAGTCGTAGACCGGCGCGGCCGAGGCTTCGCCGCGTTCGGCCAGGTTGCGATAGACGGCGAGCTCGCCGAGCTCCTCCTCGTGCACCACCCGGCCGCGGCCGTCGACGCGTTCGAGCACCGAGCCGAGACCGATCTCGGCGGCCTCAGCGGTCAGCGCCGGCATCAGGAGCTGCACCGACAGCAGCGTGTCGCGGCCGAAGTAGGTCAAAAAGCGCCACGAGCCGGCCAGCATCTTGCCCTCGTAGGTCAGGAAGGCCAGCGCGCTCTCCAGGGCCTCGTTGTCCGCCGCGGCCGGTCTCAGCAGGCGATCGACGCTCACGGGCATCTCGAGCGGATCGCCGCTCGCCGCCGTCACGCGCAGGCGCAGCTCGCCGTCGCCGGCGAATACGATGCCCTCCTCGCTCTGCAGGCGGCCTGCCAGCACCTCGACGCTCAGCAGGTAGCTCGACCGCCCGTCGGGCCGCTCCCGCGTGACGCTCAGCCGCTTGCCGTCGACCTCGATGCGCGGCGGCGCGCGCCCGGGCAGCGCCGAGTAGTCGACGGCGCCCCGCAGGAAACGCACGCTGCCGACGTCGGCTTCGCGCACCGAGAGGCGCCCGGCCGCGACGCCGACCTCGGCCGAAATCCCGTACAGCGCGCGCCCGCTGTCATCTTCGAGCCGTACCGTCCTCAGGTCCTCGACGGCGCCCCAGACGGCCGTCCCGCCGGCCGCCTCGAAGTGCACCGCAGCGCCGCTGTTGCCGGCCGGGAACGCGACCACGAGCCGCGGCGCCGGCTGCGTGCGCAGGTTGAGGTGCGCGGCGATGCCGTCCTGCCGGATGAAGTGGTTTTCGGACTCGCCTTCGCTGACCGAATAGCGCAGCGCGGCCTGCGGCGCGCGATCCCCGGGCGCTTGCGTGCAGGCGCCGCCGAGGGCGAGCAGCGCGACGGCGACAGCCAGGCGGCGGCCGGCCGGCCGCACGGTCAACGGCTCAACTCCCTCATCAATCGCAGCAGCACGGCGTTGGTCCAGCCGAAGCCTTCCTGCACCTCGTACTCGCCGCCGCTGCCCGCGGTGCCGCTCGAAACGACGTTGTACTTCTCGAGCAGGCAGCCGTGTTTCTCGTAGACGGCGAGGTTGTTGGCGACCCAGCGGCGCGCGCCCGTCCTCGCTTCCTTGCGGAAGCCGTAACGCTCGAGGCCGCGGTAGGCGATCCACTGCAGCGGCGCCCAGCCGTTGGGACTGTCCCATTGCTGGCCCGAATCGTAGTTCGAGGTCACCCAGCCGCCCGCCTTCAGGAAATCCTCGTCGATGCGCCGGGCGGCGAGCCCGGCCTGATCCGGCGTGGCGATGCCGAAGTACAGCGGATAGGCGCTTGCCAGCGACGCCGTTCCCGTGACCGCGAACGAGGACAGGTCGAGGTCCATGAACAGCCCCGAAGCCTCGTCGAAGAAGAGACTCTGCAGCAGCTCCCGGCGCGTGCCGGCGCGCGCCTCGAACGCGTCCGCCTCGGCGCTTTCCCCCGCGCGCCGGCAGATCGTCGCCAGCGTGCTCTCGAGGTTCCACATCAGGCAGTTGAGATCGACCGGCACGACCTCGGTCGTGCGGATCGTCTCCATCGAGCGCCGGTCCCCGAACCAGCGCGGGCTGTAATCCCAGCCCGACTCGGCGCCGGCGCGGACGTCGCGGTAGAGTTGCGCACTGTCGCGCGAGACCCGTGCGGCCAGCTCGACGTCCTCGGCGTAGCTCTCCTGGCGCGGCGTCGCGGCGTCGTCCCAGTAGCGGTTGAGCAGGCCGCCGGGGCTCATGACGACGCGCCGCCGGGCGGGCGTCGCAGGATCGAGTTCGCCGGCGCCCGCCATCCAGAACGCGTACTCGCGTTTCAGCTGCGGCAGGAAGCGTTCGCAGACGGACTCGTCTTCGCCGACCTCGGCCAGCAGCGTCACCATCTGCGCGAAAAACGGCGGCTGCGAGCGGGTGCAGAAATAGGTCCGGTTGCCGTTCGGTATGAAACCGATG
>JAKSCZ010000491.1 GCA_022360335.1 Pseudomonadota bacterium | reverse complement strand
GGGGTGCCGCCGACGGCCGGCTTCGTGTCGAAATGGTACATACTCGCGGGTGCGTTCCAGGCCGACAATTACGTTGCCATCGTGACCGTCATCGCCAGCACGGCGCTGAATGCGGCGTACTTCCTGCCGATCGTCTACATGGCCTGGTTCGAACGCGAGCGCGAGGCGCCGGCCCGGCCGCACGGCGAGGCACCGTGGCCCGCCGTGCTGGCGCTGGCGCTGACGGCCCTGCTGACGCTGGCGTTTTTCTTCTTCAACGGCCCCGTCCTCGAACTCGAACGGCAGGTCGTGGCGGGGATGCGCTGATGAAACCGAACGCCGATGATCACTGGCTGGCGAGGCCGACGACCGTCCGGCTGCTGTGGCGCGTGTTCGCCGCCGTGCTGGCGTTCACGGTGCTCGCCCAGACGGCGATCGGCATCAAAGGCTACTTCGGCGCCGACGGGTGGTTCGCTTTCGGCGCCGTATTCGGCTTTTTGTCCTGCGTGGCCATGGTACTCGTCGCCAGGGGCCTCGGATTCTTCCTGAAACGCGACGGAGATTACTACGGCGCGGGAGAGGACTCCGATGTTTGAGTTCATCCCTCCCGCCGTATACCTGCTGGCCGGCGCGCTGCTGATCGGGCTGACGCGCGGTACGGCCCGCACGGCCGTACTGTTCCTTGCGCCGCTGGCCACGCTCTGGGCGATATGGCAGGTGCCGGACGGCGCCGTCTTCGACCTGGCATTCCTCGATTACCGCATCGAACCGCTGGAAGGCAGTCCGCTACGGCGCCTGTTCGCGACGATCTTCGCGGCCATGGTATTGATCGGCGGCCTGTACGCCTTCCGCCAGGCGACATGGCAGGAACTCGCCGCGGCGTACGCCTACGCCGCGGGCGCCGTCGGCGTGAGTTTCGCCGGCGACCTGATCAGCCTGTTCCTGTTCTGGGAAGTGATGGCGCTGTTCTCGACGGTGGTGGTCTGGTGCGGGCGCACCCCGGCAGCGCGCGCCGCGGGCATCCGCTATGCGGTGATGCACCTGCTCGGCGGCGTCATTCTCAAGGTCGGCATCGAAGGCGTCGTCGTCCATACCGGGTCGATCGACGTGCAGCCGATGCTGGCGAACGACTTCGACACCTGGATGATGCTGATCGGCATCCTGATCAATGCCGCGGCGCCGCCGGTGTCGGCGTGGCTCGCCGATTCCTACCCGGAATCGAGTCCGACCGGCTCCGTGTTCCTGTCGGCCTTTACGACCAAGACCGCCGTACTCGCCCTGATCCTGCTGTTCCCGGGTGAGCCGGTGCTGGTCGGCGTCGGCCTCTTCATGGTCATGTACGGCATCATCTACGCACTGCTCGAGAACGACATTCGCCGCATCCTGTCGTTTTCCATCGTCAACCAGGTCGGCTTCATGGTCTGCGCCGTCGGCGTCGGCACGCAGATGGCGATCAACGGTGCGGCGGCGCATGCGTTCGCGCACATAATCTACAAGGCGCTGCTGTTCATGAGTGCGGGTACCGTCGTCTACCGCACCGGTCTCAATCGTTGCACCGAGGTCGGCGGCCTCTTCCGGACCATGCCGTTGACGGCGATCTGCGGCATTGTCGGCGCGCTCGCGATCTCCGGCTTCCCGCTCACCTCGGGCTTTACGACCAAGACCATGATCTCGCAGGCCGCGGCCGACGAGGGTCTCGCGTTCGTCTATTTCATGCTGGCCGCTGCATCGGCCGGCGTCTTCCTGCATGCCGGCATCAAATTCCCGTGGTTCGTATTCTTCCAGCGCGATTCCGGACTTCGCCCGAAAGATGCGCCGTGGAACATGGGCCTCGCCATGGCGATCTTCGCCGGGCTCTGCATCCTGCTCGGCACCGCCCCGGAGCTGCTGTATCGATTCCTGCCGTACCCGGTCGACTATCAGGCCTACACGGGCGACAAGGTGCTCTTCTATTTGCAGCTGTTGCTGTTCTCCGGCCTGGCATTCTTCCTGCTGCTGCCTTTGATGAAGCGCACCGAGACGATCAGCCTCGATGCGGACTGGTTATGGCGGGTTGCGCTGCACCGCGTCGCGCGCATCTCGGCCGTCGTCATGACGGCGCTCGGCCGCCGGCTGTCGGCGGTCGCCCGAACGACCCTGTCCGCGCTGCACACACTGGCGATGCGCCATCTGTCGACCGCCGGCCGCAAAGAGAAATCCGGGGTGTTCGCGCGCACCTGGCCGATCGGCGGCACCGCACTCTGGATCGCCGTGCTGCTCACGGCGTACGTTCTCGTCTACTACTTCTGAGCTATGTCCATCGACCCCGTCATCTGGTTCTTTGCGCTGGGCGTGATTGCAGGCCTGGCGAAGTCGGACCTGCGCATGCCGCCCGCCATCTACGATCTGCTGAGCATGCTGTTGCTGCTGACGATCGGCCTCAAGGGCGGCGTCGAACTCGCAAACTCGTCGCT
>JAKSCZ010000029.1 GCA_022360335.1 Pseudomonadota bacterium | reverse complement strand
GACGGAGAAGGTTGCGGAAAGTCTGCTGAAGCTGCGCCAACTGTTCCGCGATGCGTTCGCCGATCTCGCCGGGACCGGCGTTCCCGCCGACGAGCGTACCAGCCATACGCCGATCCAGGCGATCGACGACGAGCTCGGCGAATTGACGCGATTTGTCCTCGAAGATCTCTACTCGGGAGACAAATCGACCCGTAACACGTCCTTAATGTTGGGGATCGTTCTCGAAATGCGCGATCTCCAGCGGGAACTGAAGCGCGCCGCGGAGTGGTAGTCGGAGGTTTTGCCGATCCAGCTATAGACGTTGACCAGTGAATGTATATACACTGGTATCCACGTGGACGATCAGATAACAACAAGCTCCGTCCGCCTGGAGAGAAAGCGACGCGGCAGGCACGGTTCGGTGGCCGGATCAGCGGCCGCCGTGCGGCCGATACGCAGGGATTTGTCGACCAAAGTGGCCAAGAAGAAAGAAAAGAAGAAGAAGGACGCACAGCTCGTGCTGCGTCTGAACAAGGAGCTGCGCGATCGTTTCGTCGAGGCCTGCCAGGACCTCGACACCTCCGCAGCACGCGAAGTGCGCAGATTCATCAAGAAGTTCCTGAAAAGCTACGAACGCGGCGACTTCGACGAGTAGCGGTTTCCTGCCCGTAACGCGCCGCGTGGCGGTGCATACCCTCACCTGAAAACAACAACTTGCGGCGTTTCTGGCGCCGTCGGCCGGCCATTGTGTGAGCCAGGTATCACTTTTCACTATAAAATAACTATACATTCCGATGACAAATGATATACTGTGTATATACATTTGGAATGCATGGAGTGAGGTCATGAATACGACAACGCGGAGGATATCTCTGGGAGCGGCCGCCTGTCTCGTCGCCATGGCAGGACTGTCGGGCTGCGCGACGACGACGAGCAGTATCGATTCGCAAGCCGAGCTGGCGGAGTTCGGGCCGGCTTCGGGCCAGGTCGTCGTCTTCGGCAAGTTTCGGCTCATCTGGAACGGCGAAGAAGCCGTGCTCGGTGAGAGCATCCTGGGCAGCTCGGCGACGATGCGCATGGAACAGGCCGGCGGCAGTGAGGATATCGTTGCCGGGGTCGGCAGAAACGGCGAGTTCGCCTGGGCGCTCGAGCCCGGCTTGTACCGCATCTCGAGCATCGGTTTCAGCAATCGCGGCGCGCGGGTCGAGCCGATCACGAACTTCACGTTCGACGTTGCAGCCGACAGCGAAGCCGTCTATATCGGCACGGTCACGATGGACACGACGTTCGATTCGGGCTTCTACGGCCTGAACGGCATCATCGACAGCTACACGGTGAGCGACGATTGTGCCGTGACCTGCGACAGCCGACTCTCCCGGCTGGGCCTTGCAGATGCGGAAGCGACGGTCTCGTTGATGCATCAGGAGCAGAGCCGAATCGCGAGCACCAACTAGCGACTGACGCAGGTCGATAGCAATTCGTTCGGGAGCGGACCCTTCGAGCCCGGCCCGGCGGCCATGTGCTACTTTCCACGATAGCCCTGTCGATTTTCGAAGCGTCTAATGGCGGCATACTTTCAGGCATCCGTTTGGAGGCATCGCCATGTTGGACAAGAGAACCGATCTTGCCGGTCCGGGTATCGGCACCTACGAGGCCGTCGAGCAAGTACTTCCCAGGAATTACACGTCGCTGCTGGACGTCAAGCGGACCCAGCAGGCGATCTACGACGTCAAGGACTACATCGAGAAAGGGCTCGCCAGGGAGCTGAACCTGATGATGGTCCAGGTACCGCTGATCGTCGAAGCCGAATCGGGCATGAACGACATGCTGGACCGCGACGGCTCGCGTACGCCCGTCGAGTTCCCCTGCGGTCTCGGGCTCGAGCAGCCGATCCGCGCATCGATCGTCCAGGCGGCGACCAAGTGGAAACGCTGGGCGTTGAAGCAGTTCGACTGCGACGTGCACGAGGGCATCAACACGGACATGCGCGCCGTGCGCAAGGACTATTTCCTCGACCACGACCACAGCGCATACGTCGACCAGTGGGACTGGGAGCAGGTCGTCACGGAAGAGGACCGCAACCTCGAGTACCTGACCGGCGTCGTCGGGAAAATCTGGAAAGTGTTCGTTGGCGCGGAGAAGATGGTCATGGACAGGTATCCCGAACTCCGGGACCCGCGCTTCCCGCCGTTGCCCGAGGAGCTGCATTTCATCCATGCCGAGGAGATTCTCGCGAAGTACCCGGAGCTGCCGCGCAAGGAACGCGAGACGAAGATTCTCGGCGAGTACGGCGCCGTGTTCATTTACGGCATCGGCTGGGTTCTCGACGACGGTTTCCCGCACGAGATGCGCGCGGCCGACTACGACGACTGGGTCACGCCGACGATCGAGAAGGACGGCAAGCTCATGCACGGACTCAACGGCGACATCCTCGTGTGGAATCACGTAACGCAGCGTCGCCACGAACTGTCGTCGATGGGTATCCGCGTCACGAAAGACTCGCTGCGCGAGCAGATGAAACTCGCCGACCGCGAGGACGAATTGTCGCAGCCCTATCACCGGATGATCCTGAACGACGAGATACCGCTCTCGATCGGCGGCGGTATCGGCCAGTCACGCGTGCAGATGCTGCTCTTGAGAAAAGCGCATCTCGGCGAAGTCAGCACGACCGTCTGGCCGGAGCGACTGCACGAGATCTGCGAGAAGCACAACATCCACGTGCTGAAGTAGCGGCGAGATAAGGGACCGAGATAAGGGACAGTTACCTTATCTCTGCAATCCTCGTCCGGCAGAGTAGAGTGGAAGACTTCAGAGATAAGGTAACTGTCCCTTATCTCATGACCGGTCTGAGCGAGGGCGGACGCTGACAATCGACCGTCAGGTCAGCGGTGTCGGTGAAACCAGTACGCCGTCCTCGTCGCAGTAGATCCATTCGCCGGGTGTGAACGTCACGCCGCCGAACTCGACGGGCTCGTCGACGGCGCCTTTCCCTTCCTTGCGGCTCCTGGCGGGGTTGACGCCGAGCGCCTTCGTACCGAAGTCGATCCTGCCGACCGCGGCCGAATCGCGAATCGCGCCGCGTATCACGACGCCGGACCAGCCGTTCCTTGCGCCCTTGGCCGCGATGATATCGCCCATCAGTGCGCTCCCGGTCGAGCCGCCGCCGTCGACGACGGCGACGGCGCCGTTACCCGGCTCGTCGAGCAAGGCGCGAAACAACTGATTGTCGCGGTGGCAGCGCACGGTACGGATCGGCCCGCAGAATCGCGTCTTGCCGCCGTAATCGCGGAACTGGACGGAGCAGGTTTCCACCCGGCTCTCGTGCGCGTCGTAGAGGTCCGTCGTGGCCCAGCTCATGCAGTCTTCTCCTCGATCGTGTCTCTCGGCAGGTAGCGCACGAGCATCGCGAATTCATCGATCGTACCGGCATCGGCGCCGTCGGGTACGGGGATCCGCATGACGTGGCCGGAACCCGGCGCAACGTCGACGGCGCCGCCGTCCCTGTCGATCATGTCCGCGAGTCCGAAGCTTACGTTCCCGGCCGGCGTCACGAGTTCCATCAGGTCGCCCGTGCGGAACTTGTTCTTGACCGCCACGGTCAGCCACTCGCCGTCCGTGTCGACGACGTCGCCGACGAGCTGCTGCCGGTCGGAGGTCGACACGCCGCGCTCGTAGTTCTGGTATTCCTTCGGCGGGTGACGCCGGTAGAAGCCCTCGGTGTAGCCGCGGTTCGAGAGTCCCTCGAGTTCGTCCATCATGGCGATATCGAAGGCGCGGCCCGCCGCGGCGTCGTCGATCGCCCGGCGGTAGACCTGCGCAGTACGCGCCGCGTAGTAGGCGGACTTCGTACGGCCCTCGATCTTGAGCGAGTCGATCCCCATAGCGGCGAGTTCGCCGACGTGCTGCACGGCGCGCAGGTCGCGCGAATTCATGATGTAGGTACCGTGCTCGTCCTCGTAGGCCGGCATCAGTTCGCCGGGCCGCGTCTCCTCCTCGAGCAGCGCGACCGGCCTGTCGCCGGGTCCGGATTCGACCGGCGCGACGTCGCCCGCGCTCGTCTCGCGCGCCTCGTAGGCGTTGTACTTCCAGCGGCAGGTGTTGGTGCAGGCGCCCTGGTTCGAATCGCGGTGCGACATGTAGCCGGACAGCAGGCAGCGCCCGGAGTAGGCGATACACAGTGCGCCGTGCACGAACACTTCGAGCTCCATGTCGGCGCATTCCTCGCGGATCTGGCGTACTTCCTTGAGCGACAATTCGCGGGACAGGATGATGCGCGTCAGCCCGAGCCGCTGCCAGAACTTCACGGCCGCGTAGTTGACGACATTGGACTGCACGGACAGGTGGATCGGCATGTCGGGGAAGGCCTCGCGCACCATCATGATCAGCCCCGGGTCCGACATGATCAGCGCGTCGGGG
>JAKSCZ010000235.1 GCA_022360335.1 Pseudomonadota bacterium | reverse complement strand
GGTTACGACGAGTACGAGGTCTGGGAACTCGAGGAGCCGTTGCTCCGGCCCCGGGACATCGTTGAAGAAATGCTGATCATGGCGCTGCCGTTTTCGGCGATGCATACGGAATCGTCCGCGTGCAGGGCACTGGCGCCGGCCGAAGAAGCCGGCGCTGAAGAGATGACAACGCCGTTTGCGGCCTTGCGCGAGCAGATGGCAAAGGACAATTGAGGTCCGGTACGCCGGGCCGGGTGGAGACGATTATGGCCGTTCAAAAGAGTCGCAGGACCCCCGCAACGCGCGGCGCACGTCGTGCGCACGACAAGTTGAAGAAGCCCACGCTGTCGGTTGACCCGACGTCGGGCGAGACGCACCTGCGTCACCGCATTACGCCGGACGGTTTCTACCGCGGCAACCAGGTTGTTTCGCAGCCTGAGTCGATCGACGACGAAGAGTAACCTCATCCCTGATAGGCCGGACAGCGTCCGGCCCGTCTTTCGATGAGCGTCTACACGACCATTTCCCTCGATGCCATGAGCGGCGACCTCGGCGCCGGGGTTGTCGTTCGCGCGGCCGCCGCGACGTTGCGCAGATACCGCAACGTCGAACTCATACTCGTCGGCGACGAAACCGAACTCGATCGCCTGGCAGGACACGTTGTCGGCGACGATCGTCGCCTGTGCATCCGGAATGCGAGCGAGATCGTCGAAATGTCGGAATCGCCCGCCGAGTCGTTGCGCCGCAAGAAAGACTCGTCGATGCGCGTCGCGATCGATCTCGTCAAGGACGGGGAAGCGGCAGCCTGCGTGAGCGCGGGCAATACCGGTGCGTTGATGGCTACCGCGAAGTTCGTGCTCAAGATGCTGCCGGGCATCGATCGGCCTGCGATCATTGCCGAGATCCCGGCGCTCGGCGGCTCGTTCCACATGCTCGACCTGGGCGCCAACACCGAGGCGACGCCCGAGCAGCTGTTTCAGTACGCCCTGATGGGCTCGGTCGTCGCCGAAGACATCAAGCGTATCGACCGCCCGCGCGTCGCGCTGCTCAATATCGGCGCGGAAGACATCAAGGGGCACGATACGGTCAAGGAAGCCGCCGCATTGCTGAGTGCAAGCGCACTGAACTACGTCGGCTTCATCGAGGGCACCGACCTCATGTCCGGCAAGACGGACGTCGTAGTGACCGACGGATTCACGGGCAACGTTGCGCTCAAGACGATGGAGGGCACGGTCGGTGTCTGCATACACCACTTGAAGAACGCATTCAGACGCAACTGGCTGACGAGACTCCAGGCCGTCTTCGCGGGTCCCGTGTTGAGGCGGCTCGCGGCCCGGATGGATTCGCGCAATTACAATGGCGCCACTCTGGCCGGCCTTAATGGTATCGTAATCAAAAGTCATGGCGGCGCGGACGCGTATGCGTTCCAGCACGCGATCGATACGGCCATCATCGAAGTTCGCAACCAGTTGCCGCAACAGATCGGTTCTATGCTGCAAAAGGAAGCTGCATGACCTATTCGCGCATCATCGGTACGGGACGGTATCTGCCGGAACGCGTCGTGACGAACTTCGACCTCGAGAAGATCGTCGAAACGTCGGACGAGCGGATCCGGACGCGTACGGGTGTGGAGCGCCGCCACGTCGTCGAACCGGATCAGACGACGTCGGACATGTGTGCGGAGTCGGCAACGCAGGCGATGAACGACGCCGGTGTGACGCCCGAAGACATCGATATGGTCGTCACGGGAACGACCTCGCCCGACGTCGTATTTCCCAACGTGTCGTCGATCATCCAGTACCGGCTCGGTATCCCGGCGTGCACGGCATTCAGTCTCGAGGCCGCGTGCTCGGGATTCATCTACGCGCTGAGCGTCGCGGACAAGTTCATCAAAGCGGGCGAGGCAAAGTGCGTCCTGGTCACCGGGGCGGAGTGCATCACGAAATTGCTGGACTGGGGCGACCGCAATACCTGCGTCCTGTTCGGCGACGGGGCCGGGTCTGCGATCGTCGTACCGTCGGAGGAGCCCGGTATCCTGTCCTGCGCTCTCGGTGCGGACGGGCAATACCGCGAACTGCTGCACTATCCGGTTGGCGTCTCGAAGAACCTTGCGGCGGCCGGCACCGACGAAGCCAACATCGTCATGCAGGGCAACGAGGTCTTCAAGGTCGCCGTCAAAACGCTCGGTGCAATCGCCGGGGAGGCGCTCGACAGGGCCGGTGTGACGAAAGAGGAACTCGACTGGCTGGTACCGCATCAGGCGAATATCCGTATCATCCAGGCGATGGCCAGGCGTCTGAAGATGCCGATGGAGAAGGTCATCCTCACGGTCCAGGATCACGGCAACACCTCGGCGGCGTCGGTCCCGATGGCGCTCGACGTCGGGCGACGGGACGGGCGCGTCAAGGAAGGTCAGCTGATACTCATGGAGGCCTTCGGCGGCGGCTTCACGTGGGGCTCTGTCCTGATGCGGATGTAGGATTTTGGGGAGATAAGGGACAGAGATAAGGGACAGTTACCTTATCTCCTGCCGAACACTGTCTTCACCACTTGCTGCACGCAGGAGATAAGGTAACTGTCCCTTATCTCTGTCCCTTACTCTCCCTTAGACTCGAAATAAGGTGACTGGCACCGTAATTACCAGAGGCTGGATTTCTTTTGACGCGCCGACCGGCGGCGCATGCGCTGGTGCAGTTGCTGGCGGCGCCGGTCGATCCGGTCGCGCCGGATCGCGGGGTCCAGCGCCTTCACCTGTTTTTGCTCGAAGTCCTCCCGGAACGCGCAAAAATCATCGTAGGCCTCGCGCACGTGCTGTAGCTCACGGGCGACGAGTTCGATGATGATGACGTCGTCGAGGTAGCCGATGACCGGTACGTCATCGGGCAATATGTCTTCGGGGTCCGCGAAATAGGCGAAGGTCGCCAGCAGGCGTTCCCGGTCTTCCTCGGGCAGTTGCCACTCGTCGTCGGCCAGCATGCAGATCAGCGATTCGAGTTCCGGAACGCGTTTGCCGACGAAGTCGGGCAGCGGCCTGTTGTCGCGTATCTCCTCCAGAACGGCGTGAATCGCCTCGACGATCTCGGCCTCTTCGGCGTCCTTGACGGCGGCCCGGGACTGCCGCAGCGCCCGCCGAAAGAAACCCAGGTCGCGATCCGTCAGTTCGAACGATATACGAAGGCTCATGCGGACAGGCTAACGGCAAGCCACTATGGCGGTCAACGCGCGATGGTTTACCATATCGAGAGTTCATCGGGCCCGATACCATGAAACCGAAACTTATCATAGGCAACAAGAACTACTCGTCCTGGTCGCTGCGGCCGTGGCTTCTCATGAAGGAGGCCGGCATCGACTTCGTCGAGCACCGCGTTGTCCTGGACATGCCGTCGTCGAAACGGGAAATCGCCGGGTTCTCGGAGGCGGGCAAGGTACCGGTGCTGCAACTCGGCGATCTGACGGTCTGGGACTCGCTGGCCATCTGCGAGACGGTTGCCGAGCGCTGGCCGGACAGGCAGCTATGGCCCGCCGATGCCGACGAACGCGCGTATGCGCGCGCGATTTCGGCCGAGATGCACTCGGGATTCGCTCATCTTCGGGAGTGTATGCCGATGAATTGCCGTGCGATGGGCCGCAAGGTCCCGATCCCGGACGAGCTCGGGGAGGACATCGACCGGGTCATCGCGATCTGGTCCGAGTGTCACCGGCGCTTCGGCGACCGCGGCGGCTGGCTGTTCGGCGATTTCACGGTTGCCGATGCGGTGTATGCGCCCGTCGTGCTGCGCCTGCGCACCTACGGCATCAACTTGCCCGAATCGGCCGGGCACTATCCCCATCGCCTGCTCGAGAGCGAGGCCATGCAGGACTGGCTGGCCGCGGCCGAGTGCGAAGTCGAAGTCATCGAGGCGGACGAGAAAGGCCAGTAATGCGCAATCCGATGTTGACGTTCGCGGCCGTCGTGCTGGCCGGTACCCCCGTTTACGCGGAGGTTTTCGAATTGCCGCCGGAGGGCTTCGACGTCGTCGGTTCGGTGTCGACGGTTACCGCGCGCTACGAGGATACGCTCGTCGACATCGCCCGGCGCCACGGGCTCGGGTACTACGATGTCGTACGCGCGAACCCTGGCGTCGACGTCTGGATTCCCGGCGAGGGCGCCGAGATCGTCCTGCCGAATCGTTTCGTGTTGCCGCCGGGGCCGCGCCGGGGTCTCGTCCTGAATCTCGCCGAGTACCGCATGTACTACTTCCCCGAGCCCCGGGACGGCGGGCCGGCCTATGTCTATACGTTCCCGATGAGCATCGGCCGCATGGACTGGGAAACGCCGATCGGCAGGACGAAGATCGTCGCGATGGCGAAGAACCCGGCCTGGTATCCGCCGCAGTCGGTTCGTGACGAACACGCGGCGGACGGGGATCCGCTGCC
>JAKSCZ010000299.1 GCA_022360335.1 Pseudomonadota bacterium | reverse complement strand
GTTGTTGCCTGCAGATCTTCGGGTTGATATTGCCAACTCTATTCGCGAGGATCTTGGTGAATTCTTGGGTGTGATTAGCAATGATAAGTCGTTCGACCCAAAGGCTTTTGGCGTCGATTTCACTCGTAACGACGGAGTGGCTCTGTTACGGAACGCGTACGGTATCGTGAAACAATTCTGAAACTCCCGACCTTGCCTGACAATTCATTCTAGAATTGATGAACCTGTCAGGAGGGATCAGTGAATTCGACACCGGCTTTTTCGAGCGCCTTCTGGATTTTGGCAACTGAAAAACTGGTGTCGGCACCAGGAGTCGAACCCGGGACCTACTGATTACAAATCCCGCGGCCAACGCCAACGGGCATATTGATCGGCTTTGGCCGGGCTCGGGTCCTCGACGCCTCGCAGCCAGAAATTCAGCCAGTCGACGTTGCGCTCATAGATGGCGAAGCGGTGCGCCGGGTGCCACTTGACGTGCCCCTCGTCGGCATGCACGACCATCTCTACCGGCTTGCCGTGTCGTACGAGGGCGGCGATTTCCGCCAGGGCCCAGGGGTGTTCGGTGTCGCTGACGTTCACGAGCAAGGGAGACTCGACACGCTCCGCGTTGAGCGCCAGGGACATGTGCGGGTGCAGAAACGAGTGAGGTCCCGGATACGGGCCTGCGCCGATGACCTCGCGGTACTTCCTAAAGTCCTTCGAAACGCCGGCCAACACTCCGTTGTTGGGCCCGAAATTGCCGCTGCTGGCGATCGCGGCGGCGAACAGGCGCGAGTGAACCAACGAATAGTTGACGTTGTTCGTACCGGAACTGAAACCCGTTATTGCCACAAGCGCCGGATCGACCAGTCCTTCCCGATCGAGCAGATTGACGGCGGACTCGAACGATGCCAGCGGCATCCGGACATCGAACAGGTCCGGACCCCACTTGGCCCTGCCAATGTCCAGGGGATCGCTGTAGCGCGCCATTGCTTCATGGGGCTTCGGCTTGTCGTAGACGAGAACCATGAAGCCGTTCGCCGCAAGCAGGTGCACCGGGTACTCGTTGCCGGTGCCGCCACGCAACGCGCGTCTGGCGCGATAGCCGACGAGGACCAGCGGATAACGACGCCCGGGAACGTAGTCCGGCGGCTTGACGAGATAGCCGAACGACCCGTAGCCGAGCGAATTCTCCCATTCGAGAAACTCGACGTCACCCAGCATGACGTTCCGAAACTCCGGATTCGGATCGACCAACGTCTCGAAGGATCCGTCGTCGAGGTCGATGGAGACGATCGTGCGCGGGTGTGTCGCAGTCTCGCGAAAACAGACGGCCCTGCCACGGGCTACCGCGCAATCGGAAATCCACTCGTGTGTCGTGAGGATCTTGCGCACGCGATCTTCTCCGACATGCCAGCCGTAGAGGCTGTGTTCCGAGTAGCCGGCTCCTTCCCTGCGGACGAAATAGACCTCGTCATCGACGGCGCCCCAGTGCAACCCGTGCCGCAGAAACCCGGGCGGAAATGCAGAAACATCCATCACACCCGTACACGCCTCCGCCGCGCAGCGAACCGGTTCCAAGTCGTCGTCCGCAAGCGACGCGTACACCGTCAGCGGCGGACTGATGCCCTGCTTCTCCGGATCGTCCGCCTGCACCCAGGCGACACCGCGTTTCCTCCCCGTCCAGGCCGCCTTTCTGGCCTCGGGTGCCATGTCCGGATTCGGCGCGCCCTGCCGCAACCGCTCGAACTCGGCCCGTTCGCCCTCTGTCGCCGGGCGCCCGGAACCCGAGACGACATCCAGCACCCAGATTCGTGGCTCGCCCTCCGTTAAAAGATAGCGCGGGTAATACGGCCGCCCGTCGATCGTCGACCACGCCTTGTCGTAGTCGTAGACGTGCCCGTTCCGGAACCGCGATTCTTCCGTTTCGCGAAACTCGGCGCGGTCCGCATCGGTTGCGAACAGGATGCTCGATCCGTCCTCGCTCCAGTAGAACTCCTCGACATCGGCCGCGCTGTGAGAAAGCTGGCGCACTTCCGACCCGTCGCGGCGGCTCCACCAGATCTGGGTTTCTCCGTCCTGCCGTTTCCGGTACGCGATACCGCGGCTGTCGGGCGACCACCGCGCGTATTCGGACACCCAGGCACCCGAGACTCTACCTCCGGGGTCGACGGACTTGTAGAGTGTCGGATCGCCGCCGTCGCCGACGTTGACCGGCACATTCGGCCCTTCGGTCGAGGCGACGAACCATGCGACGCGGTAATCGTTCGCCGCGACGTCGGCCCGGTGCATCTCGAAAGCCGCGAACTTGCCGTCGGGCGAAATGCTCAGCCCCTCGCCGAGCATGCCGCCGATTTCCCTCAGTTCGATGAGATCCGTCGCCGTAACGCTGCGGCGGTCCCCGGCGACGGCGTCCGGGACTTGCAGCTCCCCGACCGGCGCTCGAGAATCGCAACCCGGCAGCGCCACCGCCGCGCCAGCGACGGCCAGCAGTTCCAGGACTCTCATTCGTCTACCAGTGCTTGGACAATCGCAGGGAGACGTGCCGCCCCACGGGACTCGCGTTCACGCCGTCGTACGCAAGGCCGTAGATATTGTTCTCGAAAACCGGCGGATCTTCGTCCAGCGCATTGGTGACACTGAGCGTCGCGACGAAGCCGTCCAGGAACCCGCCGTCGACCGCCTGCGACGCATCGTACCGGAGTGTGAAATCCGCCGTCGTCCAGGAGTCGATCTTTATCGGCACGGTGGCGACGTCGTCATTGTAGCTGTCGGTGTAGTTCACGTAGGTATTCACGCGCCAGGCGCCCCGGGCCCATCCCAGCCGCGCGCGCAGCCTGAGGTCGACCGGCCGGCCCGGCGTATTGAGGTGCTCCACCTCGGGCGACAACTCGATAATCCGGCGCGTGAAGTCGAAGTAGTAGGTACCGTTCAGGCCGAGCGACCAGTCGCCCGATGCTGTCTCGAGCGCCGTTTGGACCTGTAAGTCCAGCCCCGTCATTTCCTCCGACCCGATGTTGTTGATCCGCCCGTCGAATGTCACGATATTCGAAAACGTGGCAAACGGATCGTCGCTCTCCGGATCGAACGGGACACCGGTCACGTTTTGAAACTCATCCGAAATACTCAAAAGCTCGTCGACGTCCCCCGGGGTCGGGTTTCTGTCGACCAACGCCCCCAGGATCGCTTCCTCCTGAAGCACCTGAGCATCGGTCAGCAGCGGACGGTCTATCCGACCGTCGTATTCGATCGAGAAATAGGAGAGCGACATCCTGCTCTTGTCCGTGGGTTCCCAGTCGAAACCGACCGTCCACGTGTCTGCCTCTTCGGGATGCAGGTCCGGATTGCCGCCAAACAGGCTGAACGCGGTTGCGGTCGTCCCGGGGGCGAGCGGGTCGTCGATCAGCCGCACTCGCGCAAGGATCGGGCTGTCGAGGGTAAACAGGCTGGGCGCCCTGAACGCCCTGGAGTAGGATCCCCTGAACACCAGGCCATCGGTCGGTTCCCATGCCACGCCGATCTGCGGATTGAAGGTGTCGCCGAAATCGCTGTAGTCGTCGTAGCGCGCCGCCAGGGATACGTCGATACGTTGTCCGTCGCGGTTGGCGAGCGGCAGCAAAACCTCGCCGAACAACGACACGACATCGCGGTCTCCGGCTTCCTCCGCCGCCGTCGTCCCGGTCGCGAGTTCCGTGCGGGTGCTGTCATAGCTTTCGTGGCGAAAATCCACGCCGATCGCCACCGAAACGGGTTCGCCTCGCAGCTTGCCCAGCGGGCCGTCGACGATCGCCGAGAAGGAGCCCAGGCGGCTCTCCCTTTCGCTGATTGCGGACGGCTCGATGTCCAGCGTCGTGAAGGTGCCGACGGGACCGCGAACGCTGTTCGTGGCGATCGTGTTGTCGACGCCGCCGTAAAGGCCCGATACGTCGAGCTGCCAGCCCTTGCCCATTTTGAATCGCGAACCCAAGACTGCACTGTACTGATCGGAATCCGTAGTGAAGACCCCACCGATTTCGAACAAATCCCTGTAATTATATAGTTGTCCTCCTTCGTTCCTGTCGTCCGAATAGTGGACGTCGGCGTACAGCTCCGCCTTGTCGTTGATCTCGTAGTGCCCGGCGAACAGACCGACGTGTTGTTCGGACGGCACGCGAATCCAGAACAGTCCGGGAAGCGGCGTGATTCCGAACGGCGAAGGCGCGCGGATCAGGCCGGTCGCGGTCGCGTCGAGCTCACCTTCCTTGCGGTAGTCGTAGCCGACGACGAAACCGCCCCTGTCGAAGTCGCGCCCGAACGTCTGGCTCAGATTGAATCGCGTGGCGCCTTTCGACGCTTCTCCGTACGAGATCTGGGTCTCCGCACCGTCGAAGCTCGTCCGGGTAATGATGTTCGCCACGCCGGCCACGGCGTCGGAGCCGTAGACGGCAGACCGCCCGCCGGTGACGACTTCGATCCGCTCCACCATCGAGAACGGGATGGATGCGACGTCGACGACGCGCCCGTAATTGCTCGCGGGCCGGCGCTTGCCGTTGAGCAACACGAGCGTCGAGCCCGGCCCGAGACCGCGAAGACTGATGCCTGAAGTCAATTCGATATTGGAAGACGAGACTGTGGAGACGCCGTTGGCCGAAACGCCGTCGACGTTGACCTCGTCGAGATTCTGCGGAAGGCTCTCGAACACCTCGGCGACCGTCGAAAAGCCGGCCGCATCCAGTTCCTGGCGGTCGAACGTGATCGACGCCGCACCGACATTTTCCACGCCCCGGATGTGCGTGCCCGTGACGACGATCTCGTCCAGCGCATGTTCCCGCTCACTGAGTTGCCGTTCGCGCGCCCCGGTGCCGTCGCCGTAGTCGTCGTCAATCGAGTCCTCCCCGATGGCGGCGCCCGCGGACGGGTTCGCCGCGACGAGCAGGTTCGTCCCACCCGCTCCCGCGATCATGGACGTGGAGACCGGCCTCACCCGGATGCCCGAGTCCGGCGACAGACTGGCCTGCAAGCCGGTGCCGGCCAGCAGCAAGTCGAGCGCCCGCTGCCGCGTGTAGGAGCCGAAGACGGCGTTCGCCCGCACGTCCTCGAAATCGTCGGAGATGAAGAAGAGCTGTACTTTGGCCTGTCGGGCGAACTCGCCGAGCGCGGCGGGCACCGTCTGGGCCGGAATGCTGAATTCGACGGTGGCCTCGTCCAGGCCGTCGGCATCGGCCAGGGTCGGCCCCGTTGCGAGCAGCAGCATCACAGACAATAGTCGTGAAAGCGGTCGCAGGAACTGGTTCGGGCCGATCGCCCGGCGTGTTTTATTCATTTCGGTCTCCCCCGTTAGACAACCCGGTTTCGGGCCGCCGGCGCAAGCCGCATTGCTTGCCGTCTTGTGCAGAAAGTCTGCGCGCGGAAACGCCGTGATCGGGTTTCCTTATCGGGGAAGACGCGAAGGTCTAAGTAAATGACTAGTGCTGCCCCGGCCTGACGAAGAAGAGATCCGTCGCGAACGACAGCACGATCAGCAGGATGCCGCCGATCAGCAGCCAGTGTTCCAGCGGCCGCCAGGCCGATCGACAACCGCACGCAAACTCGCGATCGCTTTGAGGCCCCGGCTGACCCGCCATCCGGGATAGAACAGCATCAATCCACCCACGAAGCCGAGGACGCTTGCGACAATCGACCAATCGCTGGTGGTCATGGGTGCTCGCCTACGCGCTGCCCGCGAGGAAGCTCTGCTGCACTTCATCCGTGTCGGCTCGGCGCAGCTGAATGTTGAGACCGATGTAATAGTCCAGGCCCTGGCGCTGCAGGTACGCCTGGTAGGCTTCGATGATCCGGGTGATCGTGCTGTACGACGGCCCACGGGCACCGATGCCATTCTCGATACGACTAAGTTCCGGCTGATCCATGCCGATCAGCCTGGCCGCCTGCGTCTGGTTGAGTTCGAGCACGTTCTCGCGAAGCTCGCGCATCTTGTCTCCGAGCTCGATGATCTGCGCGCGCAGCCGGCGGCCCTGTTCGAAACCCTCGACGTTGCCAAGTTCACGTGCGAGTGCTTCCTCGACAGTATCGACTGTCTTCTCTGCGATTGGCCTGCGCTTTCCCATAGCCTGGTTCATGACTCAACTCCTTGTACGTGCATCCTGTTCACACT
>JAKSCZ010000336.1 GCA_022360335.1 Pseudomonadota bacterium | reverse complement strand
GTGATGCTCGGCGCGGACGATCCGGCACACGTCGCCATGCCCGGCGTGCATCGGGTCGCCGCGCTCTTGAGGCGCTGGCTATTGGGAACACATCAAGGTGCCGTACAGCCCAAGCAACTCGACTACTACCTCGACGAGTTCACCTTCCGCTTCAATCGACGCACGTCACGCTCACGAGGTCTGTTGTTTTACCGCATGCTGGAGCAAGCACTGGTGACTGAGCCCGTCACCTACGACGAAATCGCCGGAAAACAGAAACACAAGATATAGGGGTCGATGGAGCTAAATGGATACCCCTTATATCCATACAGCCCATGCTATAGTGCGCCGAGATTCCGAGACGGACTCCGATGACCCGATCGACCTTCCATCCCGCCGTAAGCGATTGGTTCGAAAAATCTTTTTCCGAGCCCACGGCGGTTCAGAGCGCATCCTGGCCGGCGATCGCCCGCGGCGAGCACACCTTGCTGGCCGCACCCACGGGCTCGGGCAAGACGCTCGCCGCGTTCATGGCGAGTATCGACTCTCTCGTAAAGGAAGGCCTGGAGCGCGGCCTGCCCGACGAGACCCGGGTCCTCTATATCTCGCCGCTCAAGGCGCTGTCCAACGACATCCAGAAGAACCTGCAGGTACCGCTCGTCGGTATCCGCGACTGCCTCCTGGAACACGGCCTGCCCGACGTCGAGGTCCACGCCTGGGTGCGTACCGGCGACACGCCGCAATGGGAACGGCAGAAAGCGGCCAGGACGCCGCCGCACATACTCGTCACCACGCCCGAGTCGGCCTACATCCTGCTGACGAGCGGCTCGGGCCGCAACATGCTGCGCACGGTCCGCACCGTCATCGTCGACGAGATCCACGCGCTCGCCGGCAACAAGCGTGGCGCGCATCTGAGTTTGTCCCTGGAACGGCTCGAAGCGCTGACCGAACACGAGCTCACGCGCGTCGGCTGCTCGGCCACGCAAAAACCGATCGAGAACATGGCGAAATTCCTGCTGGGCGCGCGCGATTCGTCCTGCAACATCATCGATACGGGCCACGTGCGCGAGCGCGACCTCGCCCTCGAAGTACCCGGCTCGCCGCTCGAGGCCGTCATGGCCAACGAGGTGTGGGAGGAAGTCTACGACCGTCTCGCCGAGCTCGTGAACGAGCACAAGACGACGCTCGTGTTCGTCAACACGCGGCGCCTCGCCGAGCGCGCCGCCAAACACCTGGGTGAGCGCATCGGCGACGAGAACGTCACCTCGCACCACGGCTCACTCGCGAAGGAACATCGCCTGCACGCCGAGCAGCGGCTCAAGGCCGGCAAGCTCAAGTGCCTGATCGCGACGGCGTCGCTCGAGCTCGGCATCGACATCGGCGACGTCAACCTCGTCTGTCAGCTCGGCACGCCCCGTTCCATCGCCGCGTTCCTGCAGCGCGTCGGCCGCTCGGGCCACGCCGTTGGCGAAACGCCCAAAGGCCGGCTGTTCCCGCTCTCGCGCGACGACCTCGTCGAATGTACGGCGCTCATGCACGCGGCCGAAAGCGGCGAGCTCGACAGGATCGGCATCCCCGACCAGCCGCTCGACGTGCTCTCGCAGCAGATCGTGGCCGAAGTGGCGGGCCGGGAGGAATGGGAAGAGGAGGCGCTGCACGCGTCGTTCAAACGTGCCTGGCCGTACCGGGACCTCGGCAGGGAGACCTTCGCCGAGGTCGTGCGCATGCTGGCGCAGGGCTTCTCGACCCGCCGCGGCCGCCGCGGTGCGTACCTGCACCACGACGGGGTCAACGGCCGCCTGCGCGCCCGGCGCGGCGCGAAACTCACGGCCGTGACCAACGGCGGCGCGATCCCCGACCAGTTCGACTACGATGTC
>JAKSCZ010000363.1 GCA_022360335.1 Pseudomonadota bacterium | reverse complement strand
CTCCGGATTCGCCGTGCTGCGAATGAAGATCGGAATGCCGCCTTCCCTGGCCGGCGAAATGCAACGCGGATGAAGTACCGAGCTGCCGGCGGACGCAAGCTCCTGCGCCTCGTCGTAACGCAAGGCAACGAGCAGGCGTGCGGAAGGTACGACGCGCGGGTCCGCGGAAAACATGCCGGGCACGTCCGTCCAGACCTCGAGACGCCTTGCGCGCACGCGCGCCGCGAAATAAGCGGCCGAGGTGTCCGATCCGCCGCGCCCCAGCAGTACGGTCTCACCGGAGGCGTTGCGCGCAATGAAGCCCTGCGTTACGACGATGCCGCCCGCCTTTGCGATACGCGCCTCCATCGCGGGATCGTGCTCGTAAGCGCAGGTTGCCGACAGGTAGCTCGAAACGGGGCTTCGGCCCGGCCGCGTCCGGCTCGTAAGCAGGTCGCGCGCATCCATCCACCGGACCGGCAGACCCCGGCGCTCCAGGTACGCGGCGCCGAGCCGGGTCGCCAGGAGTTCGCCGAGCGCCATGACGCGAACCCGCACGCGCACGCTGACTTCCCTGACCAGCCGGACGCCGGCGATCAGCTGGTCGAGTTCGTGCAGTCGATCCTCGAGCAGCGCTGCGCCGTCGAGTTCCAGCGCTTCGGCAAGCTCATAGTGTTGTCGCCTGATCCGGTCGAGACGGTCGCCGGGGTCTCCGCGAACGGCGGCCTCCAGCGTCTCTTCGAGGCTGTTCGAAACGCCGCGCAGCGCGGAGTGCACGACGATCGGCGCCAGGCCGGCGTCGATGCGCGCCCGGACGAGCCCGGCGATCGTCGCCCAGTGCGCGGCGGACGATACGCTGCTGCCGCCGAACTTCATGACGACCCAGCGCGATTCCGCGATCTCCTGCGGCGCGCCGAGCGCAGCGCTGTCCTCGAACGCCGCCTCTGCTGTTTTTGTGCTCATGCCTGTTCCCAAGCGGACCCAGCCGACGCCGCTCTCGCACGTCCCTGTGCTCCGCGGCATAAGGCCATTTATGGCCAACGCCGCTCTCGCACGTCCCTGTGCTTCGCGGCATAAGGCCGTCCCTGGCCAAAAAAAAACCCGCAAGGAATGCCCCGCGGGTTTGCTGACAGTGTCCGAACCTTATTGATTAGCCGGTACAGCTGCCATTCGCACCCACGCGCCTCTGGCGCGCCATGTGTTTTAAGAATTCTTCCATACCGAGCATGTCGATAAGCTGGCACTTCACGTGGGTGTGGGAAAAATCCATTAGCGCAGTAAATAGAAGGATTTGGCTCAGGTCAAGTAGTTGGAACCGCTTCCGACGACTCAGTCCCAGGCCGGCGGAATCGTCACGGCGCCTTCGGACGCCGACGAGACTTCGTTCCGGTATTTCGCCAGGACACCGGTCGTGACGGCCGAGGGAGGCCGTTTCCAGGCCTTGCCGCGGCGCTCGAGTTCCTCGTCGGTGACATCGACGTCGATCTGCTTCGTCTCCGCATCGATGACGATCCGGTCGCCGTCCTCGATCAGGCCGATCGGACCGCCGACGGCCGCCTCGGGGGACACGTGCCCGACGACGAAACCGTGACTGCCGCCCGAAAAGCGGCCGTCCGTAATGAGCGCCACGTCCTTGCCGAGGCCCTTCCCCATGATCGCACCGGTCGGGCTCAGCATCTCGCGCATTCCCGGCCCGCCTTTCGGCCCCTCGTAGCGAATCACGACGACGTTGCCGGCCGCTACCGTCCCGTCGAGGATCGCACGCAGCGCCTCTTCCTCGGAATGAAATACGCGCGCCGAGCCTTCGAAGCGCAGGCCTTCCTTGCCCGAGATTTTCGCGACGGCGCCGCCGGGCGCCACGTTGCCGTAGAGGATGGCAAGGTGGCTGTCGGGCTTGATCGGGTCGTCGAAGCTCCTGACGATATCCTGTCCGTCCGGATAGTCCTCGACGTCGGCCAGGTTGTCGGCCATCGTCCTGCCCGTTACGGTCAGGCAGTCGCCGTGCAGCAGACCGCGATCGAGCAGGCGCTTCATGAGCGGCCGGATGCCGCCGATCCCGATGAGCTCGGACATCAGGTACCGGCCGCTCGGCCGGACGTCCGCCAGCACCGGCACGCGCTTCCCGATCGCCGTAAAGTCGTCGAGACTCAGGGGCACCCCGGCTTCGCGCGCCATCGCGAGCAGGTGCAGTACCGCGTTCGTCGAGCCGCCCAGTGCGATTACCACCGACAGTGCGTTCTCGAACGCCTTGCGCGTCATGATGTCGCGCGGTTTGATGCCGCTGCGAATCAGGTCGACGACCGCCTCGCCCGCGCGCTCGCAGTCACTCAGTTTTTGCGCGGAGACCGCCTCCTGCGCCGAACTGTTGGCCAGGCTCATGCCGAGCGCCTCGATGGCCGACGCCATCGTGTTGGCCGTGTACATCCCGCCGCACGCGCCGGGCCCCGGGATCGCCGTCTGCTCCACTTCGAGCAGTTCCGCATCGTCGATCCTGCCGGCCGAATGTGCGCCCACCGCCTCGAACACGGAAACGATGTCGCGGCGCTTCGCGCCGGGCTTTATCGTGCCGCCGTAGACGAAGACCGACGGCCGGTTCAGGCGCGCGAGCGCCATGACGCAGCCCGGCATGTTCTTGTCGCAGCCGCCTATCGCGACCACGCCGTCGAAACCCTCGGCGGCGGCGACCGCCTCGATGGAATCGGCGATGATCTCGCGTGACACGAGCGAATAGCGCATGCCCGGCGTACCCATCGAGATGCCGTCGGAAACGCTGATCGTATTGAAAACCACCGCTTTGCCGCCGGCTTCGTTCGCGCCTTTGGCGGCTTCCTCGGCGAGACCGTCGATGTGCATGTTGCACGGCGTGACCATGCTCCACGTCGAGGCGATCCCGACCTGGGGTCGCCGGAAGTCCTCCTCGGTGAATCCGACCGCACGCAGCATCGCACGGCTCGGCGCCTGTTCGACGCCGTCGACGACGACACGGGAATGGCGTCGAATGTCCTTGTCGCTCATAAGTCTGGCCGGCTCCGCGTGCTGCTGGCTGCCCCGGTGGCAGGAGCGGCAGTCTACCAGCAAAGACGGGGCGGCAGAACGCCCGCTCAGGCCTCGTCGTCGCGGATCGTCACGGCGACGTTGGGCGAGACGTTCGCCGGCAGGTTCTCGGTATCCACGAGCAGCTTCACGACGAATGCCTCGTCACCTTCGCCGTGCGAATCCTGCACGAGTGGAATCAGCAGCCGGGCCGAGCGCTGTCCGGGACCGAACGAGACCGAGTACGTGCCGGGCGCGAAGTAATCCTCGCCTTCGATCGCCGTCAGATCTTCGACCGCGAACCGGACCTCCATACTCGAGCCGTCGGGGTTGAAGCGTACGATGTCGATCTGCACGGCCGGGTCGGATTCCCGGACCGATATCCGGTTCGACGCGAATGCAACCGTATTGGCCGGCAGGTTGCCCTCGAATGCGCGCCGGTCGTCGTCTTCGAGCGTGACGTTGACGACGGCCAGTTCGGTCGAGGCGGAGTCTGCGGGACGCAGGCGCAGCGTCGACTGCTGGTCGGCCTCGCGACGCGGATCGGACGCGGCCGTCAGCGTGACGCGGGCGCGCTCCCGCCCGGCCGGGAACGACAACAGCCCGGCATTGGAGAGCGCGTACTGGCCCGATCCCCACGGCGAGCGATTGCCGCTGAAACCGACTTCCTCGAGCCTCAGGGTGAGCGGCAGAGCGGTATCGCCGTCGCGGACGAAGTCGACGATGACGGGATCGCCGTCCTCTCGCAGGACGATGCGCGTCGGATCCGGTGCGGGCGCGCTCAGGGAAAAACTCACGATCGCGGCCGGCGGCGGCAAGGTCGAGAAATCCACGGGCTGCGCCGCCGGCGGCTGCTCGAGCTCCGCCGTCTCGACCGGCGGGCCGGGCGCTTCGGCATCGGCCCCGCTGGCCCGGGCCGCCGGGCCGGATCCGGCGGCCGGGTCCGCGGCGACCGACTCCGCGACGGGGGCTTCCTGCAACGGGACGCCGGCGTCGCCGTCGACCGCAACCGGCGCCGCGTCTCGCGGCGCCGCAATCTCCACCGCGCTTCCGGCAACGCCCGGTTGCCCGAGCCACGTATCGAGGTACCCCAGTTGTCCGGCGGCGATACCGGCGAGACCGAGCAGCACGACGATCGCGGCTATCCATCGGCCCGGCGATCCTCCCCCGCTCGCGACGAAGCATTCCGGCGGCTCGACGGCCGTCGGCGCTTCGCGACCGTCGCCGAGGGCGTCGATGAAAGCCCGCACCGATGCGTAACG
>JAKSCZ010000392.1 GCA_022360335.1 Pseudomonadota bacterium | reverse complement strand
TTGGTCTTGCGCTTGGCAGCTTTCTTCTTGGTCTTGCGTTTCGCGACCTTCTTCTTGGTCTTACGCTTGGCTACTTTCTTTTTGGCCTTGCGTTTCGTGGCTTTCTTCCTGGTTGCTTTCTTTTTCGTCTTGCGCTTGGCAACTTTCTTCCTGGCTGGACGTTTCGCAGCCTTCTTGCGTACTACTTTACGCTTCTTCGCGACCTTGCGCTTAGAAGCTTTTTTACGAGACTTCTTTTTGGTAGCCATGATTTTCTCCGTGTCGGGTACCCGCGCCTGAGTATACGCAACGATCCCAAAAAATCCAGCGAGTTAAGCTGCGGTGCGACAGAGAAAAAACGCACGTTCGACGCGTCGGCAACGGGAAAAACCCGCTCGACGAAATCACGATGTTTGCTCGCAAGTTCGACGGAACCGCCGATACGAATGCTCGGTCGGCACGGGCATCGCGACATCGCGATTGTGAATTGCGGCCGGGTTGCAGATCGACGCACCCGAACGTGCGGTGCGCTTGGCGACGTAAAACAAAAAAAAGCAGACGGTTTTGCCGGAAAAAACCGCTTACTTTCGATCCGTGACGACACGATAAAGCCGTATATCCCAAGGCTTTGGGCAAATTTCCTCGACTTCCTGGCATTGATACGCGACGCCGATGAGCTTGGGACGAATCCAGTGCCGTCGATTGCGCAGGAACGCGAAGCAGCGGTCGTAGTAACCGCTCCCCATTCCTATGCGATTGCATTGTGCGTCGAATGCGACGGTCGGCGTAACGATCACGTCGAGCGACCGCGGCTCGACGAGAACTCCTCTGACCGGCTCCAGGATGCCGAACGCATCCCGCTCGAGTTCCGAGTCGGGCCCGATTTCGCAAAACGCCATTTGCGCCGCGCCGCGCAAAACGGGAACGAAAACGCGCTTGTTTGCGCGCCAGGCGCGCTCGATGATTGCACGTGTATCCACTTCGTCCTGCATCGGAAGGAAACACCCGATCTTCCCGCATGCCGTAAACTCGCGGGATTCGATGAAGCGCGCGCAAATGATGCGTGATGCGGTTTCGCGTTCCTCGTCCGAGAGCGCACGACGCACGCGCAGGGCGTGCCGTCGCTGGTCTTGTATGGACAACGGCTTCGTCATTTTGCCGGGAAGGGGAGGCGCTTCCCGCCTGTGCCGTTGCCGAGCCGTCGCTCTCGAACCGGAGCAACAGGTGGGGTCAGCCGTGGCTGCAACAGGCTTACCGTCGAAACGGCCCTGCTCAAATGCTGCCGACAGAACACGACCCCGAGGTAATGATTTAGGGTCGAAAGGTACCCAGGTCGGCCTCGAACACCGCAGGAAGCGCCAATACGAATATCGTGCCTGATCCGGGTACCGGAAGCCACCTCGTCAAGAGGCGATTGCTACAAGTCGAGCGACTGCGTCCCGCCGAGTACGCTGTCGACCCGCTCGGAGATCGACCTCAGACGGTTGCTGACGTCGCCCTCGAGTTCCTGGTCCCGCGCCCGGGCGTGCATCAGGTCGTTGGCCATGTTGAGGGCGGCCATTACGGCGATACGGTCGAGGCCGACGACCCGACCGGAGTCGCGAATCTCGCGCATCTTGTCATCGAGGATTTCCGCGGAGTCGAGAAGGTCCGTTCGCTCATCAGGGGGGCAGGCGACCTGGTATTCCTTGTCGAGAATGCGGACGCTCACCTGCGCCAGCTGCTGGGTCATTCGGTCTTCTCCGTCTGCCTGGTCTCGCTGCGAATGGGTACGGGACTCAGGAGCCTTGCTCCATCGCCTTCAGTCGGCCGATCATCGCTTCGACGCGCGCGCGAACCTGCTCGTTCTTCTGCAGCAGGCTGGCCCGCTCCGACGTCAGGGCGTCCTGCCGCTGTTTGAGCGAGCGGTTTTCGTCCTGCAACTGATCGCACACGCGTACGAGCGCGTCGACGCGCTTCTCCAGACGCTTCAGTTCGTGCTCGAAGGTCGCATTGATGTTCTCGGCCATACGGGCAAATAT
>JAKSCZ010000367.1 GCA_022360335.1 Pseudomonadota bacterium | reverse complement strand
CGGTGACGTGCTGGATCTGTTCCCGGCTGATGCCGCTCTCCTCGACGATGGCCTCCCACGTCTCGCCAAGCAGGTCTTCGCCGAAGGCCCGCAGCCCTTGCGTCTGCTGCTTGATGAACCGTCGCGCGAGCACCTCGCGGGGCCGCCGCGCCTCCTCGTGCAAGAGCTGCTTCTGGATCCCCTTGAAAAACGCCACATCGCCGTTGATGCGGACCTGCACAAACGCGTCGGCGAGTTGGTCGCCCTTGCCGAGCCAGCCGAAGACCTCCTGCGGATGCCGAAACCGCTTGAGCCCCGTCTCCGGCAACGGGTTGACGTGGACGATCCTGGCCCCGGCGCGTTTGGCCTTTTGCAGCGTCGTGAGCATGCGCGGGTGGTTTGTCCCCGGATTTTGCCCGACGACGAAGATCAACTCCGCCTGTTCAAAATCCTCCAGCCTGACAGTCCCCTTGCCGACACCGATGACCTCTTTGAGCCCCATCCCACTCGACTCGTGGCACATGTTGGAGCAGTCGGGCAGGTTGTTGGTGCCGTAGAGGCGCACGAAAAGTTGGTAGAGGAACGCCGCCTCGTTGCTCGTCCGGCCGGAGGTGTAGAAGACGGCTTCGTCGGGCGTCTCCAGGGCGTTGCGCTCGCCCTCGGGCACGATTCTCAGATAGACCGCGGGCCTGTCTTTCAGGTATTTCCGGTATACACGGTCGATGTCGGCCTTGCTCAGCGCCTCGATCCTCGCGATATTGGCCGCGATCTCGTTCGGGTTGCCCTTGAGCGTTTCCATCAGCGCCAGGTATCCCACCTTGCCGCCGACGCTTTGCATCCGGAAAACCGCCTGCGCGGTGGCGGCGTTCCTGATCTTGGCCAGGTCGTCGTCCGTAACCCCTCGCTCCTCGAACTCGCGAAGGGTTTCGTAGAAGCCCGTCCGCATGTCGTGGATGGAGTACCCGTCGGCCGGCATGAAGCTGAAGGTCAGGGCGCACGCCAGCTCCCCGCAGGAATGACTCCCGTTTGCCGAAGCGGCCAGGCCGGTTTGCCGGAGATTCCGGTAGAACAGGGACGACGTTCCCTTCGCGAGAATATCCGACAGCGCATCGAGCGCCACCTCGTCGGGATGACCGAAATACACGGTAGGCAGCGTTATCCGCAGGAGCGGCGCCGCCACCTTGTCCTCCATCGAAAGATAGCGGTCGCCATCGAGCGCTACCGGCCGTTTACCCATGGGCTCGACGGCAGGCCCTCGCGGAATCGAACCGAAATATTTCCGAACCCATCGAAGCGTCTGCTCGCGATCGAAATCCCCGCCGATCGAGAGCGTCGCATTGTTGGGCCCGTACCAGCGCCGGAAGAATGCTTTCAGATCGTCGACATCGACGCGATCGAGGTCCTCGACGTAGCCTATCGTCATCCAGGAATAAGGGTGGCCCTGCGGATAGAGCGCCTCGATAGTGCGCTCGAACTGCAGGCCGTAAGGTTTGTTTTCGTAGTTCTGCGCCCGCTCGTTCTTGACGGTACTGCGCTGAATCTCGAACTTCTCCTGCGTGACTGCCGGCAACAGGAACCCCATGCGGTCCGCTTCGAGCCACAGGATCTTCTCGAGCTGATTCCGTGGAACCGTCTGGTAGTAGTTGGTGCGATCGATGTTCGTCGTTCCGTTCAGGGTGCCGCCGGCTTCGTTGACGATCTTGAAGTGCTGGTCGTCCTCGACGTTCTCGGAACCCTGGAACATCATGTGCTCGAAGAAGTGGGCGAACCCGGATTTGCCGATCTCCTCGCGCGCCGAACCGACGTGATAGGTAACGTCGACGTGCACGAGCGGGTCGGAGTCGTCGTGATGCAACAGCACCGTCAACCCGTTGTCGAGCTCGTACTTCTCGTAAGGGATGACGATTTCGTCGCCGATCCTCTCTACTTTCTCGATAAGCCGGATATCGCTCGCAGGCTCGTCCAGCACTGCACAGGCTGCAACTAACAGAAGTGGCGCTGCGGCGGCGAATACTCGCACGTGTTTCATTCGGGGTTCCTTGTAACGGTTGCGCCGGGTCCGAACGTCCGTGGACCCGGCGCGATTGGGATGACGGGCATTGCCCTAGAACTGCTTGCTCAGGCTGAGGGTAAAGCGGCGCAGGCGGTTGTCGCCATAGACGCTGAACCGGCCGTCGGTCGGCGAAAAGCTCGCACGCGCCTCCGGCACCTTGTCGAAAGCGTTCTGGATACCGACACGCACCTCGACGCCTTCGAGCAAACCGCCCGCCATGCCGTCGAGCTCATCCGGATAGAGCTTGAGGAACAGGTCGTGGTAGGTCTCGGAGGGTATGCTCTCGGCGCCTTGCCGGAGAACGCTCTGCTCGATGATGGCGTCCGACGAATCCGCCCCGTAGACGCGATAACTGTCGTAGTGCTGGGCGTTCCAGCCCAACAACCAGACACTGCGGGGGCTGGTCCAGGTCAGGCCGAAGTTCGCGCGCCATTCCAGCGGACCGTTGTCGAACCCTACCTGATCGATCGGCTCGCTCGTCGCGGTGAACTGCTGTTCGACGCCGAACATCTTCGTCGCGACCGCGAAGAACCGGAACTCGCCGTATCGATCGGTCTCGACGAGCTGATCGATCTGGATGTCCAGCGCTTCCGACTTCGTATTCGCGAAGTTCAGCAACGACCGGTCGATTCCGATGACGCGTCCCACGTCGAATCCCGCATCGATGTCCGCCTGCGTCAGCTCGGCCCGAATGACGCGACCGGGCAGGGAATCCTCGTTGTCGAGAATCAGCTGATTGTCGGCGAACAGGATCTCGTCGGTCTTCTCGATCACGGAGTAATCCAGCGAAAGCCGAAACCCCGGCAAGGCGCGCGGCGTCAGGATGGCGCCGACGGACCAGCTCTCCGATTCCTCGGGCGTGAGATCCGGATTGCCGCCGAACAACACCGTTCCCTGCACGAAGATGTTTTCCCCGTTGCGTTTGGGATCGTCACCGACGATGAAGAAGTTGTCGTTGCTCTGCCTGAAGATCTGGCCGACCGAGGGCGGCAGGAATCCGGTGCCGTAGCTCGCGCGCAGCAGGAGATCGTCGCTCATCTCGTACCGCAGGCCCAGCGTGTAGTCGAAGGAGTCGAACTCGTTACGATCGCTTTCTATCGGGTCATCGACATCAAACAGGGTAAACGCGGCGGGCGATTTCGTCGAGTAATCGTCGTACCGTCCCGATATCTGAAAATCGAGCGCCTGCACCAACGGAATGTCGCTCGCCCTCGAAAAGACGGGTATCAGGACTTCCAGGTAGACGCTGTCCGTCGACTGATCCCGGAGCGGCACAAAGCCGGTAGTCAGGCTTCCGGGTGCGCCCGAGAGAAAATCGTAGTTGTCGACCAGGTAGTCGTCCAGTTCCTCGTCTCGCGTTTCGATCAGTGCCGATAGGTTGACCGAGCCGGCCGGCAAATCGAAGATCGGTCCGGATGCCCGAATGGCGAAGTTCT
>JAKSCZ010000266.1 GCA_022360335.1 Pseudomonadota bacterium | reverse complement strand
TCGAGATCGACGATCCGTTCGCTGCCGTCTTCACGCAGTACTCCGCAGAACTCGCGGCCGTCACCGATACTCCGGACCGTCACCAATCGCATCCGTCCCTCGCCCTCGTATCGGTCATGCCGTATCGAATCGACATCCGGCGTCTACGGCGCCGGTTGCGCGTCGATCAGGATGGCGGCGAGCACGCAAGGCTCGTCGGACGTGTTCTTCCATGCGTGATTCGTGCCGCGCTGAACGATGCAATCGCCCTGCGATACTTCTATTTCACCCTCTTCCATCACCATGCTCATTTTGCCCGTCAGAACGACGAGGTAGTCGATCGAGTCGGTCTTGTGCATCGTAGGATGTTTCGCACTGTCTTCTTCGCTGGGTTTGTTGTTGCTTCCCAGTTCGGAGAATATCCCGTCGGGATCGAAAGACGTCCTGGATTCCGGAGGAATCTCGACCAGGCGGAAGATCGTCCCCGATTCCGTGGGATCGTGACGCATCGGTCTCAGCGAGCGATCGGCATCCCCGTCGTTGTCGATCGGCATCTCGTCGGTTACCCAGAGTTCCGTAACGAACAGTCCGGGCCAGGATTGAATTTCCGTCACGTTCTTCCCCCGATCGGCGTAGAGGATGACTGCCTTTCCCTCGGCGTTGTGGCCGGTGACGATGCGGTTCGTCTGATACATGAATACTCCCGGTGGCATGACTGGCTCTTGCCAGAAGATCGTCGGTCACGTAACTTATACGAACGTTCGATCTATTTGTCAACTGCGCAAGCGGATTCGGGAGGCGTACGAATGAACATTGGCCGTTTCCTCCAGCGAAGCGCCGAAAGCCGGCCGGAGGACCTTGCCGTCCGGCACGGCACCAGGCGGTGGCTGGACTACGCCGGCCTGGCCGAGCGCGTCGGCAGAACGGCCGCCTGCCTCGCAAAAGTCCATGACGTGCGGCCCGGAGACAGGGTCATGATCGTCATGCAAAACGATCCCGAGTTTCTTCCGGTCTTCTGGGCAGCTTTGTGGTGCGGGGCGAGCGTGGTCCCCCTGAACGCGAAACTCCATCGAAACGAAATCGCTGCACTGATCGGCCAGGCCGATCCCCGATTGCTCGTATTCAACGAAGGGACTGCCGATACGGCGAAGGCGGCCCTCGGCCTTGCCGATCGCAGTGCCGATCTGGGAATTGCAGCCGGAACCCTGGCCGGACGCTGCCGCGGCTACCCGCCCCTCCCCGCGCCCGTCGAACGGGAACCCGACGACATTGCCTGGCTGTTTTTCACCAGCGGCACCACCGGGACCCCCAAGGGCGCGCTCCTGTCGCACAGGAACCTCGATTTGATGGCAAGCTCGTTTATCGAGGAAGTACTGCCGCTGGACTCCCGGGACACCCTGCTGCACGCGGCGCCGATGTCCCACGGGTCCGGAATGTACATGATCCCCTGGGTCGCGGCGGGAGCCGCCCAGCTCGTGCCGCTATCGGGCAGGTTCGACGAACCGGAGATCATCGACTTGTGTGCGCAATCCAGACGCCTGTCGTTTTTCGCGGCGCCCACGATGATCCAGCGCCTGATCCGTACCGCGATCGAACGGGACCGGACCGAGGACCTGCGTGCCGGCCTGCGTTGCATCGTCTACGGCGGCGGGCCGATGCTGCTGGAGTCTGCGAAAGCCGCAGCCGAAATTCTGCCGGGCCGGCTGGCGCAGATATACGGTCAGGGCGAGTGCCCGATGACGATTACGCGCTTGCCCCCCGGGGATTTCGACCCAAAGGCCCGGGATTTCGAGCGCCGCCTGGCGTCGGTCGGCAAGCCGTTCAGGCGAGTGTCCGTACGAATCGACGCGCCGAACGGGGAAGGCATCGGCGAGATTCTCGTGAAATCGCCGCTGGTGATGCGCGGCTACGCCGACGATCCCGAAGCCACGGCGAGAACGGTCGAGCGCGGCTGGCTGCGAACCGGCGACGTCGGCTGCATCGACGACGGCGGCTACCTGCATCTCAGCGATCGCGCAAAGGACCTGATCATCAGCGGGGGCACGAATATCTATCCTCGCGAGGTCGAAGACGTGCTGGTCCGGCACGAGAGCGTTTGCGAGGTTGCCGTACTCGGGCGAGCGTCGGACGAATGGGGCGAGGACGTCGTCGCCTGTCTGAGCCTGAACCGCGGCCATTCCCTCGAGATCGAGGCACTGGACGCTCTGTGCAAAGACAATCTCGCAGGGTTCAAGCGGCCGAAGGCCTATTTCGTACTCCCCGAGCTGCCGAAAAACGCCTACGGCAAAATCGACAAGAAGGCGCTCGCCGGCACGGTCCGGGCGTAGATCAGCGGCTGCCGCCGACGGGTCTCGCCTGCCGGTCGATTTCGATAACGGGGCGGCCGAGCGCTTCGAGATCCGACAGTATCTCCGCCTTGTCGCCGACCACGACGGTGATCATCTCGTCGACGTCGAGATGCTCCCTGGCAAGCTCGTTGAGCTCGTCGACGCCGATGTTCGCGAGAATGCCGTGCTGTTGCCGCGGCCAGTCGTGACCGAGCCCGTATCGCTGTGTCAACGCCATGATGTGGACTCTGTGATTGGGCGGCTCGTAGGCCAGCGCGTCGCGCTGGCCAATGGCGCGTCGCGTGAACTCGAGCTCTTCCTGCGTTATGCCCCGGTCGAAAACCGCGTCGAGCTCGGAGAAGATCTCCTCGATGGCCGCGGCCGTGACGTCGTTTCGCACGCTGGTCTGAACGACGTAACGTCCGGTGGTCTCGTCGGCTCGCAGATAGCCGAAGGCTCCGTAGGTGTAGCCCTTGTCTTCCCGCAGGTTGAGGTTGATCCGGCTGTTGAACGAGCCGGCGAGCGGATGATTCAGAAGGGTCAGACGATAGTGCTCGCCCAGCGCATCGTACGCGGCGCTCCGCGAGGCCACGCGGATTTCCGATTGTTTGGCGCCGGCCTTGTCGACCAGGTAGATGGCGCCTCCCCGCAGTTCGGGGAACGGTTCGACGTCCGCCGGAGCCGGGACGGATTTGGCCTCCCATGCGGAGAGCACGGACAGGCTCTCCATCACTTCGTCCTGCGCGAGGTCCGAAATGACCAGGATTTCGGCCACCGACGGCGAGTAGTGCTGCGCATAGAAGTTGCGAACGTCTTCGAGCGTGACGTTCTCGACCGACTCCTTGAGGCCGATGCTCGAATACGCGAAATTGTTGTCGGCACCGAAGAGCACCAGCGGCACGACCCCGTTCGCGACCTCCGGCGCATAGTCCTCGCCAAGTGCGATGAGCTTCAACGCCTGTTTCTGCCAGCGGTCGAACTCGGACGGATCGAACTTCGGCCGGGTCAGTCTTTCGGCGGCGATCTCCAGCGTTTCGTCGAGCGTCGCCGTCAGTCCGCCGATGCTCATGAACGCGTATTCTCCATCGGTGTAGAACCGCAGCGTCGAGCTGAGCCTGGCCAGACGGGTATTCAGGTCTTCGGCGGAACTGAGCTCCGTTGCCTCGTTCATGACGTAGGCCGTCAGGTTCGCGACGCCGAGCTTGTCGCGCGGCTCGTGCTGCAGCCCGACCTTCATTCGCATCAGGACCGCCGTCGTTGGAACTTCCCGTGCCTGAACGCCCATCACCCTGATGCCGTTCGGCAACTCCGAATGCCAGCTTTCC
>JAKSCZ010000478.1 GCA_022360335.1 Pseudomonadota bacterium | reverse complement strand
GGCCGCGTCTTGCCCCGCGTCGCTTCCGATTCCGAGCGCAATGCATCGGCAGCCGCTGCGTACCGGTCGATCTCGCGCCGGTACCGGCGCGCTGCGGCGGTCAGGGACCCGAGGGACGATACGTCCAGCCCTGCGTCGATGCCCGGAAGATCGGTTTCGAGACCGACGGGCGCCCCGAGGTCCCGACCGAGCGCCCTGTTGTATGCGGCGTTGGCGAGATCGAGTGCGTTACGCGCCTGCAGCCGCCGCTGTTCGGCGTCCGCCAGCGAGACCGTCGCGGACAGGTAGTCGTTGCGCGCGACGGCGCCTTCCTCGAGCATGTTCCGTACGTCGGCGACATGGGCTTCGAGGCTCGCGACCGTGCTGTTCGCGACGTCGACCGCGCGTGCCGCCCGCAGCACGTCGACGTAACGGCGTGCAACGTCGAGCTTGACCTGCTGGGTCATCGCGTCGGCGCTCGCCGTACGGGCTGCGAGCGCCGCTTCGGCTGCACCGATACCGTGCGCGATCTGCCCGCCCGTGTACAAGGCCAGCACGACGTCGGCGCCCGCCGTCTCCATGCTGCGGCCGCCGAACAGCGGCAAAGTCGCCGGGACCCCGGCGCCACGGAAATCGAACGCGGGCGCCTCGTTGAAGCGCGTGACCCCGGCATTCGCCGTGAGCTTGGGCAAGCGCCCCGACTTCGCCGCGGCGAGGTCCTCGGCCAACGCGGAGACTTCGTCGCGGGATGCCTGCAACGCCGGATCGTAGCCGAGCGCCGCCTCCCACGCCGACGCGAGGTCTTCGGCGGTTGCGGGCGACGCTTGCAGCATCGCGGCCAGGGTGAGCCCGAGAACTGACCTGGTAAGCAATTGATACAAAAAGAAAAACCCCTTGCGGCGAGCCCGGCCGGGGCTGCGCCATTACATTAGTCATCGCTAAATTATATATTATAAAATACTAATGTAAAGACTTCGGGGCCGAAAGTACGCTCATTGCGTCAGCGTTGCACGCGGCCCGACGCGTCACCGCCCATCAGCTTCCGTACTTCGGCCGCCGACACGCGGTTGAAGTCGCCCGGGATCGAATGCTTGAGGCAACTCGCCGCCACCGCGAAGTCGAGCGACTGCCGGCGGTCCTCGTAGAACTGCAGGCCGGCGATGAAACCCGATGCGAAGCTGTCGCCCCCGCCGACGCGATCGACGATGTCCGCGATCTCGTAGCGGCGCGACAATTCGAAGCCGTCCCTGTCGCGCATGCAGGCCGACCAGCCGTTGGTGTCGGCGCTGCGGCTCTCCCGCAGCGTAATGCCGATGATCGACATGTCCGGATAGCTCTCGAGGACCTTTGCCGACAGGGCTTCGTACTTCACCGTATCCAGCTCGCCCGCATGCACGTCGACGTCCACGGAGACGCCGAGCGATTTCTGGCAATCCTCTTCGTTGGCGATGCCGACGTCGACGTACCCGACCAGTTCCCGCATGACTTCGGGCGCGCTCTTGCCGTACTTCCACAGTTTGCCGCGGTAGTTGAAGTCGCAGGAGACGGTCACGCCGGCGTCTTTTGCGGCCCGGCATGCTTCGATCGACAGGTCCGCGGCCGATTGCGACAGGGCCGGCGTGATGCCGGTGATGTGGAACCACTCGGCGCCGTCGAACACCGAGGTCCAGTCGAAATCGCCCGGACCGCACTCTGCGATCGCCGAACCGGCTCGATCGTAAACGACCTTGCTCGGGCGCTGGTTGGCGCCGCATTCGAGGAAATAGATGCCCATGCGGTCGCCGGACCGCCGGATCTCGCCGACGTCCACTCCAAAGCTGCGCACTTCGCGTACGCAGGCCTCGGCGATGTCGTTGTCGGGGAGCGCGGTGACGAACGCGGCGTCGAAACCGTAATTCGCAAGCGCAACCGCCACGTTGGACTCGCCGCCGCCGAACGTGGCCTCGAGCGACGGGGACTGGAAGAAGCGCTCATGCCCGGGCGACTTCAGACGCAGCATGATCTCGCCGAAGCTTACGAACTTACCCATGGTGTTGTCCTCTGGCCGCGCCGGCGATCCCGACCGCTTCGGCGGCCAGCCTGGTCACCGCCTCATAGTTTCCCGCGGCGATTTCCGCCGCCGGCGTCAGCCAGCTGCCGCCGCAGGCCAGGACGGCGGGCACGCCCAGGAACTCGCCGAGATTGCCGGGACCGACCCCGCCGGTCGGCATGAACTTCATCGTGCGGAAAACGCTGCCGAGCGCCTTGAGCATCGGCACGCCGCCCGCCAGCGACCCCGGAAAGAACTTCACGGTGTCGAGACCGAGGTTGAAGGCATGCTGCACTTCGCTCGGCGTCATCGTCCCCGGATAGACGGGCACGCCCCGCTCCCTTGCGACGCCCACGACGCCGTCGTCGAGGCCCGGCGAAACGATGAAGCGGGCGCCGTTGTCCACCGCCGCATCGGCCTGCCCGGCGCTCAGCACCGTGCCGGCGCCCGCAATCATGTCGGGCACCTCGTCGGCGACGGCCCGCAGGCATTCGAGCGCACGGTCCGTCCTGAACACCACTTCGACGACGGTCAGGCCGCCCTTTGCCAGCGCTTCGGAGGTCTTCACGGCAACCGCCGGGTCGTCGGCCCGGACCAGCGGCACGACGGGCCGGCTGCTCAGAATGTCATTGATGTTCACGTTGGCGTCCCCGAAATCCGAAAGTTCCATATTTGAAACTTGGTTCTATTTATTGCACTATCATTAAGCCCCGATCCGACGAAGCTGTCAATAGCCGCGCAGGAGCCTGGCATGAGCGCACTCAGCAAGGGATTCCGGATTCTCGAAGTCGTCACCACGGATCGCGGCGGTCTCAGCTTCAGCGACGTCGTGGAGCGAACCGGCATCCCCAAGGCGAGCGCGCATCGTTTGCTGCGCGAACTCGTCGAGCTGTCCGCCCTGACCTTCGACGAAGCGACCCGCGTCTACCGGGGCGGTCTGTTGCTGGCCGGACTCGGTGCGTCGGTGACCGCGAACTACGACGTTCGGCGCATCGTGCGGCCGCAGCTCGAAGCGCTGCACGCGCGTACCGGTCACGTCGCCACGCTCGGTATCCGCGACGGCGACGTCGGTATCTACATCGACAAGATCGAACCCGCCGATTTCGTCATCCGGCTGCATTCCGAGGTCGGCAAGCGTTTCCCCCTGCACTGCACGGCGATGGGCAAGGTCCTTCTCGCACACAGCGACCCGGCGACGATCAACCGCGTTGCACGGAGGAAACTGCGGCGTTTCACGGCGAACACGATTACCGACGGCCAGGCGCTGCGCGAGGAACTCGAGACAGTCGGCGAAAAGGGATATGCGACAGATCGCGAGGAGATCACCCGGGGGCTGGTTTGCGTCGCCGCGCCGATCTACGGCGTTTCGGAACGGGTAGCCGCAGCGATCAGTTGCACCGCATCGAGCTTCGATGCGGACGCCCGCAAGCTGGACGAAATGGCCGGCCTGGTCGTGGACTGCGCGCAGGCCGCATCCTCGACAAGACCGATAAAAAGCTACTCAGGTCACATAAACCGATCGTAATATTTGCTACAAGAATCGTTCGCCCGGTCAGATCAGGACAGGTGTCGAACGATGGAAAGCCGCTCTAACAGTCGGTTCCCGAGCCGCGGACTCGCCGCGTGGTGCCTGTTTCCCGCCGCCGCACTGGCCGCCTTCGTTTGTACGGCAAGGGCGGACGAAGCGGGTGAATCGAACGTCGAGGAACTCTTCCTGAGCGATATGGCGTACACGCAGGAACAGGGTGAAATTCAGCTCACCCTGGAACTCGGGCGGCTGGACGAGGCGGACGGCCGGCGCACCGACGCGGCGGTGGAACTCGAATACGGCCTCAGCGACGCGGTGCAGTTGAGTATCGGCGCGCCGTACACGGTGTACGACGACGCACTCGGACCGACCCGGCGTTTCGGCGATCTGGAAGCCGGTCTCGCCGTGCGGCTGCTGCGAACCGGGCGACACGCCCTGACCGCCGCTCTGGAAGTCGGCTACCCCGCCTGGGACAACGGGCCCGATACGGACGATTCGCTCGAATGGGAACCGTCATTGCACTACAGCGTGTCACTCGACGGCGTCCAGTTGCACGCCGGTCTCGGGGCGGAAATCGAGTCCGGCGAAACCGAGTTCAGCTATCACATGGCCGCGGTCCTTCCCGGGGATTCGGTGTCGGCCGTCGTCGAGTCGTCGATCGCCGACGACGCGGTCTTTCTCGTGCCCGGTCTCGTCATACACACTTTCGGGGACGGACAGTACAACATCGGCGTCCCGCTGGGCCTCGGGACGAGTTCGGGCGACTGGGGCCTGCTGATGAAGGCCGTGTGGGAGTGGTAGGCTGCCCCGGACAGTCGCCGATGCGCGTTTTGTGAACCAGTAGATTCCGCAAAAACGTCAAAAACCGCAATATCCCCTGATCGCGGCCGCCGGCCGGCAACGGGCAAACCAGGGACGCAGTGCGGTGCAGAAGGAAGGAATCGACAACAAGCCTTATCTGATGCCGGGAGAGGTTGCCGAATTGTTCGGCGTAACCCCCGGGACGATTCGCAACTGGGTCAAGGCGAAGCTGCTGAGTGCGGTCGAGACGGCCGGCGGGCACAGGCGCTTCGCCCGCCGCGACGTCATGGCGTTCGCCGGACGGCACGGCCTGCGGCCCTCGGCGGCGTCGCCCGGTATCCTTCGCGTCCTCATCGTCGACGACGACCCGCAGGTCGTCCGGTTCCTCGAGAGGCGGCTGGAAAGCCTCCCCGTCGGCACCGTAAGCGACGTCGCCCACGACGGTTTCGACGCCGGCCGCAAGGTGACGGATTTCGATCCGGACCTGGTGCTCCTGGACCTCTACATGGACGGCCTGGACGGTTTCGAAGTATGCCGCCGGCTGAAGAGCGATCCGCTCACGCGCTCCATTCGCGTAATCGCGATAACGGGACGCCGTACGGCGGAGATCGCGGAGCGGATCGTCGGACTCGGCGCAGAAGCCTGCCTTGCCAAACCCGTCGACAAGCAGGCCTTGCTGGAGGCCATTGGGCAGGAGTGAAGATGGAGGCACCGCGCGCACCGTTCCGGAATCTGCCGATCGTCACCAAACTCAATCGCCTGGTGTTCTTCAGCTGTGGCGCGGCATTGCTGTTCGCCTCGATCGCCTATATCGCCATAGGAGGCGTCTCGTCGGTCAGGGCGACGACCGGGCATATCGAGAGTCTCGCGGACGTCGTCGCCGACAACGTCGCTGCGACGTTGATGTCCGACGACCGGGCCGCAGCGCAGAAGATACTCGAATCCCTGCACGCCGAGGGCCGGGTCACGTACGCATCGATATACCGCTCCGACGGCGCCGAGATTGCGCAGTACGGATCGGACTTTGTGGGTCCGCTGGAAGAGGAAGACGACGACGAAGAGTGGCGGCAGGAAGCCCTGACGACGCCTCAAAGGCAGGTCCGCTACGGCCTGTTCGAAATGCACATGGTCAAGCCGATCGCTTTCGATGACGAGCTCATCGGCAGCCTCTTCATCGAAACGACGTTTGCAAATATGTACGTACAACTGGCGGAGTTCCTTCTGTCCCAGCTCGCGTTCATGCTGCTCATCGGCCTGGTCGTCTTCGTCCTGGCCTCTCGCCTGCAGAAACGTATCTCCGGGCCGATAGAAGAACTTGCCGGCACCATCCACCAGGTGGCGGAGACCCGGGACTTCGGATTGCGCGTCGCGACGACGGGGGTCGACGAGATCGGCACCCTTGCCGACGGCTTCAACGCCATGCTGGAACAGATCCAGAATCGCGACATCGAACTCCTCCAGAACCGCCGCCAGCTCGAAACCAAGGTCGAAGAGCGAACGCAAGAGCTGCAGGAGGCGATGGAACAGGCCCTGCACAGCAAGGAACAGGCCGAGACCGCAAGCAGGGCAAAGAGCGAATTCCTGGCCATGATGAGCCACGAGATTCGTACGCCGATGAACGGCGTGCTCGGCATGGCCGACGTACTGCTCGAATCGGATCTGAGCGAAAAGCAAAGAAAGAGCGCCGAGATCATCCGGCGCTCGGGGTCTTCGCTACTGACGATCATCAACGACATCCTCGATTTCTCCAAGATCGAGGCCGGCAAGCTGCGTCTCAAGAACCGGGAGTTCGATCTTCGCAGGTTGCTGGAGGAAGCCGTCGAATTGCTTGCCGTCGAGGCGCAGAAAAAAGGTCTCGAAGTCGTCCTTGCCATTCCGGACGAGCTGCCGCAGGTCGTGGAAGGAGACGCCGACCGCCTGCGCCAGGTCCTGCTCAATCTGTTGAGCAACGCCGTCAAGTTCACGCAGGCGGGCGAGATCGTGACGGAAGTGAGCGTACTCGGGGAAGACGGCGACGGCGCCGCTTTGCGGTTCTCGGTCGCGGACACGGGCATCGGCCTGGCGCCCGAGGTTCAGGACAGGATATTCGAGGATTTCTATCAGGTCGATCTCTCCACGACCCGCGTACACAGCGGTACGGGTCTGGGGCTCGCGATCTCGAGGCAGCTCGTGGACCTCATGCAGGGCGAAATGGGCATCGAGAGCCAGCCCGGCGAAGGATCGACCGTCTGGTTCTCCGCCAGGCTGAAAGTCCGGTCCGCCGGCCGGCTCCGGTCCGAGGTTTCGCACGAGGGTCTCGGCGGCAAGCGGGCACTCGTGGTGGACGACAACGAAAGCGCCCGGGACGCGCTCCGCCGTCAGCTGTCTGCCTGGGGAGTCGACGTGGACTGCGCCGCAAGCGGCGAGGATGCGCTGCTCACGATGCGCGATGCGGCGTCGGCGGATCGCCATTACGATGTGGCGCTGATCGACCGGGAGATGCCCGGCATGGACGGTCTCGAGCTGGCCGGGCGCATGCGTTCGGATACGCCGACTGCCGGCGTCGGCATAATCCTGCTGACTTCCGGCCGTGACGATGCGCAACACGCAGCCCGCACGGAAGCGGACATTGCAGAGTACCTGCGCAAGCCCGTCCGACGGTCGGCGCTTCGCGAGAGTCTGCACGCCGCGACCGGCGCGCCGCCAAGCGCCGCAAGGCCCGCCGCCCCGGAAAGGCCGGCGGACGATCTCCTCGCGACGCGTTTCAGCGCGCGCATCCTGCTCGCCGAAGACAACGAGGTGAACTGCGAGCTGGTACGGATCATGCTGGAGCCTTCGGGATGCCGCGTGGACGTGGCCGAAAACGGGCAGGCGGCGATCGACGCGTTCGACGCTCATCGCTACGACCTGATACTGATGGACTGCCACATGCCGGTCATGGACGGGTATCAGGCGACACGGGCCGTCCGGTCCAGGGAAACGCTTCGCTCCGCGCAGCCTCGCGTGCCGATCGTCGCCATTACCGCCAATGCGATGGCGGGCGACCGCGAACAGTGTCTGGCGGCGGGCATGGACGATTTCATCGCCAAGCCGTTTACCAAGAGAGCCCTGTACGAGGTTCTGCTGCGATGGCTGACGGGCGGCCCCGATGCATCCGGGCCGCTCGCGGAAGACGGATCGACGCGTCATCGAACGGCCGGAGGCCCGGTCCCCCCGGCCGCGCTGAACGACGCCGCACTGGATCGCATTCGCGAACTGCAGCAGCCGGGCGGGCCGGACATCCTCGAGAAACTCGTCCGCATGTACATGGAGAGCACCCCCGGGTTGCTGAACGAGATGCGCGCGGCCGTAGCGGACGAGGACGCCGAAGCGCTGTCCAGGGCCGCCCACAGCCTCAAGTCCAGTAGCGCGAATCTCGGTGCGAATGCCGTGGCCGAACTCTGCCGGACACTGGAGGAGAAAGCGCGGAACTCGGAGCTGGACGGCTCGGACGAGTTGATGGCCGAAGTCGTCGGCGCGGCCGGCCGCGCCGAAGCCGAACTGGCCGCGCTCTGCGCCCGGCCGCGCGCCGACGAGGAGCGGACTCTCGCATGAACGAATCGGCCGCGAGCAATCGACCGCTGGTCCTGGTCGTGGACGACGACCCCGCCGTACGCGTGTTGATCAATGCCACGCTCGAGGCCGGCGGGTACCGGATCTGCGAAGTCGGCGACGGCCGCTCGGCGATATCGCGATTCGCCGAAATCGAACCGGACATTGTCCTGCTGGACGTCATGATGCCCGGGATCGACGGGTTCGATACCTGCAGGAAGATACGGCAAACGGCGCGGGGGAAATTCACGCCGATCCTGATGCTGACGGCGCTGGACGATGCAGAGTCCATCGAGCGTGCGTACGAAGCCGGCGCCACCGATTTCGAGACCAAGCCGGTCAGGCCGAGAATGCTGGTCAAGCGCCTGGAGCATATGTTGCGGGCGAAGGCGACCGGGGAAGCCCTGCGCGCCAGCGAACAGCGCTTCAAGCTGCTGACCGAGTATGCGCCCGAGGCGATCGTCGTCTTCGACTACGACAGCGGACGGATAGTCGACGTCAACAGGAATGCAATTCGCATCTTCAAGCTCGAGCGCGAGGCTCTCCTGCGGGCGAACGTCGTCGACCTGGCCCCGGATGCACGATCGGCGGCCGGCGACAGCCGGCATCCGCTGCGGCGGGCTCTGGATCAGGCGATCGCGGGCAAGGCGCCGGCGTTCTCCTGGCAGTTCGTGAACGGCGAAGGCCGGCAAGTGTGGTGCGAAGCGCGGATGATCCGAATCTCGGACGCCGCCGAGCCGCTGGTCCGCCTCAGCCTGGTCGACATCAGCAAGGAAAGACGCCGCGAACACGAGGCCGCGCAGCTGGGGCGGATCGTCGAGGAGTCGCTCAACGAGATATACATCTTCCGTGCGGATACTCTGAAATACGTTTTCGTCAACAGCGGCGCAAGGACCAATCTCGGCTATTCCATGGCGGAATTACACGCCCTGACGCCGCTCGATCTGGAGCACCTGTTCACCCGGGACAGTCTCGAAACGCTCATCGAGCCGCTCAGGGACCGCTCGCGCCGGTGCATCGGTTTTTCGACCGAGCACCGGCGCAAGGACGGCTCGACGTACCCCGTCGAAGTGGATCTGCAGCTCACGGAATACAAGGATCGGCCCGCGTTCGTCGCCAACGTCGTCGATGTCAGCGAGTACAGGGAGACCGAGGCGGCGTTACGTCAGGCCCAGAAAATGGAAGCCGTCGGCCAGCTGACCGGCGGCGTGGCGCACGATTTCAACAATCTGCTCACCGTCGTGATCGGCAACCTCGAGTTGCTCGAAGAAACGACGGCCTGGAACTCGGAGCAGCAGCTGCTGATGCACGATGCCCTGGAATCGGCGAGGCGCGGCGCCGAACTGACGCGGCGGCTGCTGGCGTTTGCCCGAAAACAGATCCTCGAGCCGAAGGTCACGGAGATCAATACACTGGTGGACAGCATGCTGCAATTGCTGCGACGCACGCTGGGCGAGCCGATATCCATCGAACTCGCGAACGACACGCAGACACTGCTGGCGAAAGTCGACGTACCCCAGCTCGAAAGCGCGATACTCAATCTCGCCATCAATGCCCGGGACGCGATGCCGGAGGGCGGCAAACTGACGATCGAAACCCGGGCCGCGACCTCACCGGCGAGAAAAGCGTATGACGATGCGGGCATCGCCCCCGGAGACTATGCGGTGTTGTCGGTCAGCGACACCGGGACCGGGATAGAGCCCGACCTGCTCGGGCGAGTGTTCGACCCGTTCGTCACGACCAAGGAAATCGGCAAGGGCAGCGGTCTCGGGCTCAGCATGGTCTACGGCTTCGTGAAGCAGTCGGACGGCTATGTGACGATCGACAGCGAGCCCGGCAGGGGAACCCGCGTGGACCTCTATTTTCCGCTGGTTCGCCCTGCCGAACTCCCTGCCGAACAGAGCGGCGCCGATACGGGAAAAAACGTGCCGACCGGCGAGGAGACCATCCTCGTGGTGGAGGACGATGCGGCCGTGCGCGCGCTGGCGATGCGAATGCTGGGCAAACTCGGTTACCGGCTTCTGGAGGCGGAGAGCGGTGCGGCGGCACTGGACATCCTGGACAGCGGGCGCCCCGTCGACCTGATGTTCACCGATATCGTCATGCGCGGGATTAGCGGCATCGAACTGGCCGATAAAGCCCACGAACTCAGGCCCCGTCTCAAGGTATTGTTCACGACAGGCTACAGCGACAGCAACATTCTCAGCAACCGGCTCCTGGCCAATGCAGCGAGCCTTATCGGCAAACCGTACGGCCAGGAAGCGCTCGGCAATGCGGTGCGCGATGCGCTCGACGCGAAAGACCCGGTGCGACGGCATGCCGATGCGGGTGCCGACACTCCGGAATCGGCCGCCGGCCGGCGCTGACCGTGAGGTGACGCATGAAGGAATCATCCGCCCGAACCGATCGACTCCTCGTCATTGACGACGACCCGAAAATCGGCGTATTCGTGGCAAAGGTTGCGCAGACGCTCGGCTTCGAAACCTGCGAATGCGCCAACGAAGCCGAGTTCAAAGAGGCCTACAGGGAGTTCGTGCCGACCCTGATCGTCACGGACCTGCAGATGCCGGGGGCCGACGGTGTGGAGATCCTGAGGTTCCTGGCGAACGAGAAATGC
>JAKSCZ010000620.1 GCA_022360335.1 Pseudomonadota bacterium | reverse complement strand
TGTGACGCGTGGCCATCGGCCGCACCTCGTCCTCCCAGACGTTGAGGACCTCGGGAAGGTGCCCGAGTTTCTCGGCCTGGGCTGCATTCATGCGTGCCGCGAACCCGTTCAGTCCGTAACGATAGCTGTAGATCTTCCGCGCACCCGCGCCTGCCTGGCCGAGCACGCGGTCCTGCCGGTCCTCGAGTTCGGCGACGTAGGCCCGGACGTCCGGGTCGTCGCGGTCGAAGCGAATACGCGCCGCGGCGGCCCTCGCCGGGCCGAACGCGCTTTTCGCCTGTATGACCTGCCGCTCGGCCGCCGGCACCTGGCGGAGCTGCACGATGTAGACTTTCGTCTCCTCCGGGTTCTCCGTACCGGCGAGGCTGACCGGCACCTCGCTCGCCTCGCGCAGGGCCGAATCCGCGAAGGCGGCGGGGATCGCCAGCAGGCCGCAGAGCAGGGTGAGGGCAAAGCGTTTCACGGCGTCAGTCGTCGAGGTAGCCGCGCATCTCTTGTTCGGAGAACTCGACGCCGAGACCCATCGCAATACGGTTGACGAAGTTGAAGTAGGCGGTGATCAGGGTCAGGTCGAGGATGTCCCTGTCGGACAGGCCTTCGGCGCGTAACTCACCGAGATCGCTCTCGGTCATCGCGCCGGGCGCCGTAGTGAGCTTCTCGGCGTGTCGGACGACGTTGCTCAGCCGCGGCTCGAGCGTTTCGAGCCCGTCGGCCGTCGCCAGCAGGTTCAGCGTTTCCTCGTCGTCGAGGTAACGGCGCAGCGACTCGAGGTGGTGATTAACGCAGTAGTCGCAGTCGTTGTTCGCGGAGACGACCACGGCGATCGCCTCGCGTTCGAGACGGCTCAGGCCGGACTTGCCGAACATGAGCGTCATGTACAGGTCGAGATGGCCCTGCATTGCCGCCGGATTGAGACTGTGAACCTTGAGGATATTGGCGACCTTGCCGCGCTTCTCGACGAGGTCGTCGTAGATGCCGGCAAGCTTGCCGTCGGCCTCGTCGACCGCGATTTCGTCGATCCAGGACATGCGTGGAAGTTACCATGGATACCCTGTGGCGAATAGCGCGTCAGCCGGCATCCCCGAGCCAGTCGCGTGGCCGCAGATAGTCCGTGTAGAGCGCCTCTTCGGGCGAGCCGGGTTCGGGCGTCCAGTCGTATTCCCAGCGCACTCTCGGCGGCAGCGACATCAGGATCGATTCCGCCCTGCCGCCCGACTGCAGGCCGAACAGCGTGCCGCGGTCGTAGATCAGGTTGAATTCGACGTAACGGCCGCGGCGATAGAGCTGGAACTCGCGTTGCCGGTCGCCGTACGGGTGTGACGCCCGTCTTTGCACGATCGGCTTGTAGGCCCTCAGGAAACCGTCTCCGGCGGCGCGCACGAATTCGAAACTCTTCTCGAAGCCGAGTTCGTTCATATCGTCGAAGAACAGGCCGCCGACGCCGCGCGTCTCGCCGCGATGCCTGAGATGGAAATACTCGTCGCAGCTCGCCTTGAACCGCGGATACAGGTCGTCGCCGAACGGTTCGCAGACGGACCTCGCGGTTTCGTGCCAGGCGACGACGTCGTCGTGGAACGGGTAATACGGCGTCAGGTCGAAGCCGCCGCCGAACCACCAGGCGGGTTTTCGCTGCCCGGCCGTGAAGAAACGGAAGTTCGCGTGCGCCGTCGGCACGTAAGGATTGCGCGGGTGCAGGACGAGCGAAACGCCGACCGCCCGGAACGCCTTGCCGGCGAGTTCGGGCCGGCTCTTCGTCGCGGACGGCGGCATCGCCTTGCCGAATACGTCGGAAAAGCCGACGCCGGCCTGCTCGAAGACGCCGCCCCCGGTCATGACGCGGCTGCGGCCGCCGCCGCCGCCCGGCCGCTCCCAGGCGTCTTCGGCGAACGCCGCCTTGCCGTCGAGGGTCTCGAGCTCGGCGCAGAAGCGGTTTTGCAGGTTCTCGAGCCAGGTCTTGACGTCGTCGATGTCGCTCATGCCGTCCGGGGCCTCAGGACCCTGCCGCTGGCGAAGTCGCGAATCTCCGACGGGCCCGCGGCCGGCCCGCAGTCGCCCGGCACGATGTAGTCTACGACGGCGCCGAACCGGCGGCGCAGCACGAGGCGGTTTCTCGCCGTCGGTCTGCCCGTCAGGTTCGCGCTCGTCGACACCAGGGGGGATTCGGCGGCCTCGCACAGCGCCTTCGCCGTCGGGTTCGTCGTGATACGCACCGCGATCGTGGCGTGCCGGCCGCGCAGCAACGGCGAGACCCCCGGTCCCGGCGGCACGATCCAGGTGACCGGCAGCAGCGGGTCGGGGTCGGGCAGCGACGTGCCGGGCGGCAGGACGATCCAGCCGTCGAACTGGCGCGCATCGGCGGCGATCAGGATCAGGCCTTTCGCGGCGTCGCGGCGCTTGATGTCGACGACGCGGCGTACGGCGAGGAGGTCGTCGGGGAGGCAGCCGAGACCGAATACGCCTTCGGTCGGGTACGCGACGACGCCGCCTCGCAGCAGGACGTTCGTCGCGAGGGCGATGGCCTTCATTTGCTCTTGCTGGTCTTGGCCGCTTTTTTCTTCGTCTTTTTCTTTGCGGTCTTTTTCTTCGCCGTCTTCTTCTTGCCGCGGCGTCCGCGTTCGGGCGCCGCAGCGAGCAACTCGATGCACTCCTCGAGCGTCAGCGTCTTCGGTTCGCGGTCCTTGGGCACACGGGCGTTCTTTTTCCTGTTGGTAATGTAAGGGCCGTAACGGCCGTTCAGGACCTGGATGCCCTCGTCTTCGAAGTCGAGGATGATGCGGTTCGCGTCCGCGATTTTCTTCTCTTCGATGAGCTCGAGGGCCCGGGGCAGTTCGATCGTGTACGGATCGTCGTCACCGCGGATCGAGACGTACTTGTCGCCGTATCGAACGTACGGGCCGAAGCGGCCGATGCTGGCGGAGACTGCCAGGCCGTCGGGCGTCTCGCCGAGCTTGCGGGGCAACTTGAACAGCTCCAGCGCGGTCTCGAGGTCGATCTCGTTCATCTTCTGTCCGGGACGCAAGCCT
>JAKSCZ010000255.1 GCA_022360335.1 Pseudomonadota bacterium | reverse complement strand
GCAGTTTCGCGCGCTGCACCTTGCCGCTCGTCGTCTTCGGGATCCGGGCGACCGGAACGACCGTATCGACGTCGAGACCCGCGTGCTCGCCGACGACCCGGCGGACCTGGTCGATCAGCGGCCGGAACTCGTCGGTGCCCCGACGGAACAGGATGAACGCGATCAGTTCCTCGGTCTGCCCGCCCCTGGGCGTCGCGCCGGCGACGACGACCTTGTTGAGCTCGAGTCCGTCGAGTTGCGCGACGATCTCCTCGATGTCGTGCGGATAGTAGTTCTGGCCGTTGACGATGACGATGTCTTTGCGGCGCCCCGTGATGACGAGTTTGCCGTCGACGAACAGGCCGCAGTCGCCCGTGCGCAGCCAGCCGTCCGCGGTGAACAGTTCCGCTGTCGCCTCCGGATCGCCGTAGATGCGCGCCGTCATGCTGGGACCGAAAAGCTGGATGTGGCCGATGCGGCCGTCCTCGAGGACAGCGTCCCCGTCGTCCGCGATGCGGATTTCGACGTCGCGGATCGCCGTCCCGACCTTGACGAAACTCACGGCGTCGGCGTCGGCCGGGTCGACGGCGCGGAAGGTCTCCCCGATCTGCAGGCTGTGACGGTCCATGACGACGCGCTCGTGGCCGGATCCGAGCGGCGAGAACGAAACGCCGACCGTGGCCTCCGCGAGGCCGTACACGGGCAGCATCGTATGACGCTCCAGCCCGTGCGGCGCGAGCGCATCGAGGAACTCCCCGCACAGGTCCCAGGAGATCGGTTCCGCGCCGTTGACGACCCGCTTGACGCAGGACAGATCGAGGTCCGGCAGGCCCTTGCGCAGGAACAGCTTGAGGAAATGCTTGTAGCCGAAATTCGGCGAGCACAGCTGTGTCGCGCGGAGTTCGTTCGCCTTGCTCATCCACAACAGCGGACGGCGTACGAACAGGTTGGTGTCCATGACCGCATGGTTCATGCCCGCCGCTAGGGGGGCGAGATGGAAACCGATCAGGCCCATGTCGTGTGTCAGCGGCATCCAGCTCAGCGCCCGGTCGTCGTCGCGCCAGTCGAAGCCCTCGACGATCGCACGGAGGTTCACGCACAGGTTGCGGTGCGTCAGTACGACGCCTTTCGGGTCGCTCGTCGAACCGGACGAATACTGGATGAAGCCGATGTCGTCCGGCCGCGCAGCGTACACCTCGCCCTGCGCACCGGGCTCGACGTCGCTCACGAGCACGGCGTGCGATTCCAGCAGCTCAGTGACGTCCCCGGAGCCCCGCGCCTTCGCGAAGTCGAGCAGGCGCCGCAGCAGGTCCGTCTCGGTGAACAGCCTCGGATCGCCGAGCTGCGACAGGATCCGGAACAGCTTCAGTTTGTGCTCGTCGCTGATCCCGACCGCGACCGGAACCGGAACCATGCCGCCGAGCACGGCCGCCCAGAAGGCAACGACGAAACGCTCGTTCGACCGGCTGAATACGATCAGCTCGTCGCCGGCCTTCATACCGCGCGCCTGGAGGGAACCGAGCAATGCGAGCGCGCGCTCGCGGAGTTCGCCGAAGCGGACGGCGGATTCGTCCTGCTCGCCGTCGATGAAGCGGATCGCCCGGTCCTTCTCCGTCGCCTCGGCCAGCAGGTCGATCAGCGTGTCGTGGAGTTTCATGCCGCGCAGCGCTCTTCGGGACACGCGCGACGTCCGGCGCCGAGCGCAAGCGGCTGTTCGGGCCCGGGAGGCCGCCTGTATTCGGGGGGGCTTTCGGTCATCGGAAGCGGGGAATGCGGGGTGAGGGTTCGAATGCAGGCGCAATAGTACCCCGAGACGCCCCGATCCGATACCGGGTCGAATATTCAGCCGCCCTTCATGTCGAAGATGAGACAATGGCGCCCGTATCGCCGCAACAGGCCCTGTGGAGTCGGCTCGTTGAAACGCTCAATTCGCTTCGCGCTGGTGACGATCGCCGCGAGTCTTGCGGCCGCCTCGTGGACGGCGGCCGCCGAACTGACGCCGCACCGCGCGCAGTACAAGGTCAGGATCTCGGTCGTGTCGGGCAAGCTCGATACCGAACTCAGGGCGACCGGGGACGGCTACGTCGCACGCCACATCATCGAAGCTGCGGGTCTGTCCCGCATGCTGACGCGGGGAAGGATGGACGTGACGTCCGAATTCAGGCCCGAAGCCGACGGCATCAAACCGGTCTCCTACCGGTCCGTGGACACGATCAGGAAGGACCCCGAGCAGCACATTCGCTTCGACTGGACTTCGAACGAGGCCCGCGGCACGGTCGGCGGCGAAGAGATTCGGGTGCAGCTCGAGGGTGTGGCACACGACGCGGTTTCGATCCAGTACGAACTCATGCGCGACCTGCTCAACGGCGGACCGGACGATACCTACGTCCTGTTCGATCTCGACAAGCTGACGGTCACCAAGGTGAGCGCCGCGGGTACCAAAACCGTACGCACGAAAGCCGGCGATTACGAGACGATCGGCGTTCGCCACCAAAAGGAAGGCTCATCGCGGATCACGACGCTCTGGTGTGCGCCGGCGCTCGACTACCTGCCCGTCGTGATCGAGCAGCACCGCAAGGGAAAACTCAACTTCCGTGCGACGTTGACGAGCTACGTGCCGACCTGACCCCCGTCAGCCGAACAGGATCAACAGCTGCAGCGTCAATAGCAGGGTCGCCGTCAGCACGCCCGCGGCGACGAGACTCATGCTCCAGCGCGCCAGCACCGGCGCATTGGCGATGCCCGCGATCACCGGCGTCGCGGGGATCGCCACGAGGCAGGCCAGCGGGTAAAACAGGATCGCGGCGAGCGGATACCGGTAGATCCAGGTCTTGAGTTCCCGCCTCCCGCTCATGCTCGCCACGAGATGCTCAACCGTGCCGAGCGCCGCAGCCGCATCCCGTCTTGCAACGTCCTCTGGCGCGCCGCCCGCCGTCCGCTCATCGACGAGATCGTCGAAATGGTCCCGCATCTCCGAGGCCGCCCGCCGCGCGCAATCGGGCCTGATGCCGCACTCGAGCAACTGCTCGTGCAGTGCGTCGAAATCGAATTCACGCATGACCCGGACTCTCCAGCACGGATGCAACGCCGGTCCGGATGCGATGCCACTCGTCCTGCAGCCCGGCCAGCCGTTGGCGCCCCTTTTTCGTCGCGGAGTAATAGACGCGGGTGCGGCCGCCGACGGATCTGCGCCTCGACCTGAGCGAACCGTTGCGCTCGAGGCCGTGCAGTACGGGATAGATAACGCCCTCGCCGAGCGAGATCGCCTCGCCCGTTGCCTCACGGATCGCGCGGACGAGCTCGTAGCCGTACATCTCGCGGTCGTCGAGCAATCGCAACAGCAGCAACTCCGGAACGCCGCTCATGAAAGGGGGATTGCTTCTGGCCATCCGTCAGATTATACCTCGAACTAAAAGGTATAACAAGACTTACTTTGCGGTTCCAGGTATGGCAACATACCTCGTAATTCAAGGTATCCGGAGGCGGGATGTCGAACGGAGCAATACGATGTTTGCGAGATACGCCTCGGCCGTCACGAGCGGCAGCCTGGTGACCGTCGCCCTGCTCTATGCCATGCAGGGCCTGACAGGCCTTGCCCCGGGCGCCGCGGAAGCGCCACGGAACCCTCACTTCGTCGACTGGGTTCGGCTCCCCCCCGACGAGGAGCCCGCGCAGCCGCACGAGCGGCCGTTCGATCGGGAACGGCTGACCGACGTCCCCGAACCGCCGGCCGGCGGACCGCGGTCGAGCGGCGACATCGGTCTGTCGATACCCGCCCGGCCCGGAGACCCCGGACCGGTGCCGACCGGCCCCGGCACGATCGGCCGGCCGGACGCCCCCCTGATAACGGTCGTGCGCGTCCAGCCGGCTTATCCCGCCGTCGCACGGCGGAGAGGTCTCGAAGGCTGGGTCGACGTGCGCTTCGACGTCATGACGAGCGGGCTCGTCGCCAACGTCGAGGTCGTCCGCTCGAGTCATCGGGTATTCGAAGGCGCCGCGCTCAGAGCTGCACAGCGCTTCCGCTTCAAGGCACCGGTCGCGGGCGGCGTTCCGCAGGTCGCCAGCGGCGTCGAGTACCGCTTCCGTTTCGAAATGGAGAACTGACGGCCCCAGGGCGGCGGCTCCAACGACGGCCTAGAATCCCGCCGGGTCGTCCGAGGGGCCGCCTCCCGCTTCAACTGCGATCGAACACCTGCCGGACCGACAGCGTTTCCTCGTCGCCGCTGACGATGACGACGTCGCGCACGAGCACGTCGCCGCCGTCGAGGGACCAGGATTCGCGCAGGACATTGCCGCCGTCGTCCATCGTCTCGACGACCAGGGTCGGCCCCTCCCATCCGCTGACGCGCTGCGCCTCGATCGGCCCGACGGCGACCGTGCGGTTCTCGCCGAAACCGACTTCCTCGACCACGGCCCGGTCGAAACTCACGAACAGGCCGTAGGCGGTCTGCGTGATCTTGAGCGTCCTGCCGGACTCGAGAAAGACGTGTGCGGACGGCCCTTTGTTCCGCTTCGTCCGCCCCGTCGGACGTTCGCCGTGCGAGTCGAAGCCCCCGGACCGGCTGCGGCGCGGTATGACGATGGTCTGCTCGTCGGATACTGCGCCGTGGACGGCGCCTCGCAGCACCCAGAGACCGGAGAGATCGACGCCGGCGGGGTTGCCGCCGGGGCGCGGCTCGAGCGAAGGCCGCGCGGCGCAGGCGGATGCCGTCAGCGCCGCGAGCGCGAAAATGATGAGCGTTCGCATTGCGCAAGTGTTGCACAGATGGCTGTCAACGAATACCGGCGTCTTGCGTTGCTACCGTGAACGCCTGAGATACGGCGGCATTCAGACTGCCAGGAGAACGCCATGCAAACACTTCGCTTGACACTCGCAGCCACCGGACTCGCGCTGCTGTTTCCCGCAGCCGGCCTGGCCCAGACGCCCGACGACCTCGCCGGCATGACGCCCGAGGAGCGCCGCGAATACGTCCGGGGCCTCTCCGACGAAGAGCGCCGGGCTTTCCGCGAGCAGCAACGGGCGCGCTGGGAGAGCCTGTCCGACGAAGAGCGCGCGGCGGCGCGCGATCGCAGGCGCGAGCACAGGGAGGACAAGCGCGCGGCAATGCGCGAGCAATGGGACTCGATGTCCGACGAGGAACGCGATGCCCTCCGCCAGCAAAGAAAGGAACGCAAGCAGCAACGCCGCGAGACATGGGACGCCATGTCCGACGAGGAAAAAGCCGCGGCACGCGAGAGGTTCCGCGATCGTCGCCATGCGCCGCGCGAGCACCGAGAGGGCGAGTCCGAGCCTCAGCAGTAGGTCACCGACCCCAGACCGAGCCACTCGGCCAGCGCATCGAGTTCGCCCGCAAGGGCGGACCCGGTTGCGTTTCGGTCGCAGTGGTTCTCGAAATACAAGGCCTTCACGAGCAGCGTTCCCGCCTTGCGATCGGCTTTCAGATCGACCCGGGCGACGATCCGCTCGCCCATTCTGAACGGCAACACGTAGTAGCCCCAGTGCCGCTTCGCCTGGGGAACGTAGATCTCGATACGGTACTCGAAGCCGAACAGGCGCTCGGCGCGCGGACGGTACCAGACCACCGGATCGAACGGCGACAGCAACGACGCGCCGCCGATCGACCTCGGTATCCGGGCGTCGCTCGACAGGTAGGCGTCCTGGCGCCAGCCTTCGACGCGGACGCCTTGCAACGAGCCCTCCTCGACCAGTTCGGCCACGTGAGGCGCGGCGGCGCGCGGGGACATCCGGTAATAGTCGGCAAGGTCCTGCAGCGTCGCGATCCCGAGGGCCGTCGCCGACTGCCGGAGGAGCTGGCGGCGTGCATCCCCGGCACCGACCTCCCGCAGCCGGTACTCGTCGCGGATCAGGCGTTCCGGCAGGTCGTAGACGCGCTGGAAGTTCGGCAAGCGCCTGCGCACGCACAGCGCGCCGCGACCGAAATGCTGCTCCAGCGCCCGGCGCTGCACCGGGCGATGCCAGTCGCCCTTGTTCCGCGGCGGGCTCTTTGCGGCCGGCAGG
>JAKSCZ010000514.1 GCA_022360335.1 Pseudomonadota bacterium | reverse complement strand
GACTCGGGCGTCGTCCCGCTACGCCCCTGTTGCCAGCCGATCTCGACGCCCCGCGTGGCGACGGCAGCGGCAAGCAGACGGTCCCGGACCGACAGGGCCAGGGCGTTCGTCGACGATGCCGGTACGTTCTCGTCGAGCACGACGAACATCACCGTCTCGCCCTTGAACCGTGGGTGCACGAGCAATTGCTGGCGAACGTAAGGAATCAGGTCGCGGTCGACCCAGCGGTCGAGATTCTTCTCGCGCGACTCCGCGACGGTCGGAATCGACTGCGCGATCAGCAGCGTCAGCAGTATCGCGAAACGGCGCATCATGGGCCCTCCCGGCGAATCTCGCCAAGAGCGGTGATGATCAGTGAGCCGCCGCGGTGTTCCCGCAGCAGTGAGTCGAGTTGCGATTTCATCTTGCCGGGCAGCGTGACGCCCCAGCTGACGTTGCCCGTGTCACCACCGGTTCGAGCCAGCGCGCCGACGACGGCTTCGGGGACCGTGCCGGCCTCCATCTCGTGAAAAGCGTTCGGCATCGACGCATCCCAGAAGCTGATACGACTCTCGCTGACGGTCATGCGTCTCGCCCGTCCGGAGGACAGCGCATAGAGACCGACGTGGTGCGCCGCGACGGCGCGGGTCAGCGCCGCATCCGATGCAAATCGAAGGGTGAATCCCTGCTGTTCAGGTTCTGCAGATGCGGGTTCGGCAGGAAGGATGTCCGTGGGAGCGGCTTCCGTCGCGGGCCGGGTCGGGCCTGAAGGCCCTCCTACGGTCGCGGCCGGTTGGCGTTCCGCCGCGGGTTGGGTCGGGCCTGAAGGCCCTCCTACGGTGGCGGCGGGTTCGCGTTCCGCCGTGGGTTGGGTCGGGCCTGAAGGCCCTCCTACGGTCGCGACCGGCGCCATCGGGATGCTCTGCACGAGGGCGAAAACTGCGACCAGGCACAGAGCCAGGATCGCCATGAATCGCATGACGTCGGTCTGCAGGTCGGCCGCGCCGCCGACGTCCGTATCGGCGGTGCGGTTGAGCGGGTAGGCGAGCGGCGAGCGACTCATGCCGGATCGCCTCGCAGGTGCTCCTCGATGCGCTTGAGACTCGCGCGCATCTCGGACGTGTCGGCACGCGCTGCCGTGTCGTAGCGCTGCTGCAGCCGGCTACCGAGCGTGATCGTCTTGTACACGCGCATCAGGTAACCGCCGATGCCGCCGAAGATCGTCGTCGACAGCGCCAGCAGGATACCGCCGTCGATCATTCGTTCCAGCATCGCGAACGCACCTTGCGCAAGCGCCGCGTCGCGGTCGCCGAGCGCGAAGATCAATGCGCTGCGCATGCCGATGGCCGTCCAGATGACGCCCGTGCCGAAGAACAGCGTCGTCCAGATGTCCTTCAGATGGTCGAGCTGCACGATGTGGTTGATCGGTCGCGCGCTGGCGAGCGCATCGCGCAGGCGGCCGAGCGTAACGAAATAGGCAAGCAGCAGCCCGGCGAAGACCGGTATCGACAGTCCGGGATTCAGATAGGCCCAATGCAGCCAGTCGCCCGGACTGCCGACGGCCGTGTCGTTGAAATGGATGACGCCCGCGCGGCTGAGTACGTACAGGACCGCCGCGCCGCCGATGAACGTGCCGAGCGCCCCGGCGGCAAGTCCTCTGAAGAAAACCCATGTGCGGTTCATGGACTTGCCCCCGCATCAGCGTCCGGCGGCGCAGGCCG
>JAKSCZ010000319.1 GCA_022360335.1 Pseudomonadota bacterium | reverse complement strand
CTTTGCCAGTAATGCGAAACGGCTGTTTGAGTTCCCAATCCTCGATGTGCACGCTGAGCTTCATAGCTCCTCCTCAGCTGAATTCCGCCCGGACGTAGTCCACGATTGCGTCGCAACCGGTGGCGATCGGGTCCACGCAGGGCAGCCCCGTTTCTTCCTGCAGGGCGGCGAGATAGTCGCTTCGTTCCTCGGACGTCAGCGCCGACGTATTCACCGACACGCCGACACACCGGATGTCCGGGTTCGTGAGCCTGCCTTCGACGATATTGCGCTCGATGCACTCGTTAACCGCCGGCACCGGAAAGTCCGGCCATTCGGTGATCGCTTTGCGGGTTGCATGCGCACACACGACGATGCCGTCCGGCTGCGAGCCGTGCAGCAGACCGAGACTTACGCCCGCGTACCCCGGGTGGAACAGCGAACCCTGCCCTTCGATGACGTCCCAGTGGTCGTCGTCATTGTCGGGCGACAGGAGTTCGGCGGCGCCCGAGACAAAATCGGCAACAACCGAATCGATGGCTATGCCGACGCCCGCGATCATGATTCCGGTCTGGCCGCTGGCCCTGAAAGTCGACTTGAAGCCGCCCCCGCGCATGGCTTCGTCGAGCGCGAGTGCCGCGTATTTCTTGCCGACGGCGCAGTCGACGCCAACCGTCAGAATGCGCTTGCCGCTGCGTTTCGTGCCTCGACCGACAGGCAGCCTGCCCGGCGGCTCCCGAACGTCGATCAATCGCGCCCCCGACGATCCGGCCGCCGCCGCGATTGCCGGATTGTCATCGAGCTTCACGTGCAGGCCGCAGACGATATCCATGCCCGCCGCCGCGGCCTCTTCGACCGCGGCCCACCACGAATCCGGAATCACGCCGCCAACCGGCGCGACGCCGATGATCAGGCTCCTGACTCCGGCTGCAGCGGCCTCGGCGACCGTCATGTCCGGAACGCCGAGGTCGAGCGGGCATTCGGGAAACCGCAGTTGACCCGCGACGAGCTTCGGGCGCCACTGTACGATTCCGAATCCGGTCTTCGCCAGGTCCTTCGCCGTAACGTCGCCGAGGAGGATCAGATAGGGAGCCTCGAGTTGTATCGTTTTCAGTCCTTCCACTTCGTTCCTTACCTCTTCTTCACCGCCGCGATGTACGAAACCTCCGCCGGCGACGGGACGACTTCCGCTAACCGAGCCAACTGGCTACGAACACACCCAGGAAACTGCCGACGGCGTAGCCGAACGATCCGGCGAGTACGCCGGGAATCATCAGATCCTTCCAGCCCTTGGCCGAAGTCAGCGCCGCCGCCGTCGCCGGGCCGCCGATACAAACCGCCGACGCGACAACGAGTTCCGCGAGGTCGATCTTCAGTATCTTTCCAAAGGCAAACAGGATAACCAGGTGCACGATCACTATCGTGCCGGCAAAGACAAGAAAGACAGGGGCATGACCGATCAGCTTCCAGATGTCCGCGCTGGCCCCGACGCTTGCGAGAAAAACGAACATCAGCACAGAGCCCGCCTCGCTATGCCCCGACATACGGCTGACCAGACGCGGCATCGACGTTGCCACCACCAGGGCGAGTGCGGTAATCAGCAGTATTGCGAATTGCGGTTTGCCGACCAGGTCGGCGAGCCACTTGCCGGTTGCAGCCAGCACGAATGCCATCGCAATCCCGGCAAGCAATCCTGCGACATCGAGATTTTCGACCCGATGCAATGGTTGCTGCCCGGCATCGCTCGACCTCGGAGCATGGCGCACGTACGTGCTCGGATAGCGTCGAGCGATCCACGCGAAACCCGGAATAAACAGGATCAGCAGGAAATGAAGGTTTGTAATTACATTATCCGCCGCAACCGCCGCGGCAAGCAGACTGCTGTTCTTCATGCCGGTTGCCTCGGCGACGGCAGCGAAATTCAGGCCGCCGCCGATGTACGTGCCTGTAAAAATACCTGCCATTTCGGGTTCGACGTCCCCGAGATCCAGCAGCGACGCTGCGAAAACGCTTCCTGCAATAACGGCGGCGGCTCCGATCGCGAACGCGATCAAGGTAGGCCCGGACTCCTGCACAATCCGTTTCAGGTTTGCATTGAACAGCAATAACGGGATCGCGATGGGCACCAGATATTCCCAAACGACACCGTAAGCCGGAGCCGCGGTAGGGATAATCCTGAGATTTGCGAGAACGATCGCCGCCGTTATCAGAAGCATGACGCCGGAATACTTTCTTCCCCACGAAAAGCGCTCACACCAGAATCCGAAACCTGCGAGCGAAACGAGAACGGCCCAAATTGCGAAATCGTTATCGGCTGGAATTATTGGGAGCGACATGTTGACTTCCTGATTACGATCGTCGATCTTCTCGGCACACTAGGATGTTCGATTTCTCATTACAAAGCCCTGTTGGTCCGGTCGCCACGATCGACGGCCGCGAGTGCGTGTATTTTGGCGGAACGTCTTACTTTTGCCTGCACAGCCGGCAAGAGCTGGTTAGTGCTGCGCTTGAAGCCGCAAGAAGATTTGGACTGGGAACGGCGGCAAGTCGTGTAAGTACGGGCTCCGGCGGTGCGCTCAAAGACGTCGAATCGACGGCGGCGAAGTTTTTCGCAACGCAGGACGCCGTGTATCTCGCCTCCGGGTTTCTTGCTGCGTTCGCCGCGCTGGGTGCGATCGGTAATTCCTGTCAGGCGATTTTTATCGATGAATCTGCTCACGTCTGCAACCTGCTCGCCGCTCGCGCCACCGGGAAACCGCTGTTCGCGTTTTCGCACGTCAATCCACAACACCTGTCCGAACTCCTGTCGGAGAAACTGGGTGCCGGCGAAACGCCACTGATCGTGAGCGATGGCGTTTTCCCGGCGTTCGGGGAGATCGCCCCCGTCGCCGACTACCAGGCGCTGGCTCAACGCCATGGCGGCAACGTGTGGATCGACGATTCGCACGCTATCGGCGTACTCGGGGAACACGGGCGAGGCAGTCGCGATCATTTTGCTTTGACGGCAGACAATGTTGTCACCGGAGGGAGTTGTGCCAAAGCGATCGGCGGTTTCGGCGGTGTAATAGGCGGCGATAGTCGCTTTATTGAGGAACTAAAGTGGGGCCCGGCTGCGACGGCAGCTTCGACACCATCAGCCCCCGATGCGGCGGCAACCATAGCCGGCATGAACCTCTTGATGGCGCATGACTCGCTGCGAAAGCGATTGCGGAGCAATACAGCGCGGCTCAAAGATGGCCTCCGCTCTATTGGTATTCCTGTTGACAGCTCTGCTGTGCCCATCGTCGCCTGGCAATATGACGATAAGGGCGCCATGAAATCGTTGCGCGACGCGCTGTATGAGGACGGGATATACATTCAGTTCGTTCAAAGCTATGGAGGTTCGGATACTGGCGGGTTACTGAGAGCCTGCGTGTTTAGCGAGCATTCTCCTGAGCAGATCGATCGTCTTGTCGCCGAGATAGAGAGGCACGTTGTTTCAGTAGGTAGGCCG
>JAKSCZ010000078.1 GCA_022360335.1 Pseudomonadota bacterium | reverse complement strand
GGAGCGCCTGAACGACCCCGAGCTCGAGGACCTGCTGGTCCCCGACTATCCCGTACTGATGAGGCGCCTGGCGGGAGAGACCGATTACTTCGAGGCTTATTTGCGGGACAACGTCGATCTGGTCGACATCAGAACGAACCCCGTCCGCGAATTTACCGAAAACGGTATCCGCTACGGCGATCAGGCGAACGACCTCGATGCCGTTGTCTTCGCGACGGGATACGATGCGATGTCCGGGGCCCTGCAGCGCATCGACATACGCGGGCGGGACGGCAAGTCGTTGAAGGAGCATTGGAGCCGTGAAATCCGCACGACCTTCGGCATGATGTGCGAAGGTTTTCCGAATATGTATTTTCTCTCGGGCCCGGGCAGCCCGGCCCCGCTGTTCCAGCCGATCCTCTTCTGTCAGGATCAGATGGACTGGATAATCAAGGCGATGAACCACGTCGCCGATTCCGGCGCACTGAGCATCGAGCCGAGCGCCGAAGTGGAGCAGGCATGGCTTGAAGAGTGCGATGCCAGGTTCGAGGCGACGCTGTTCGGCACGACCGAGAGTTGGTACGTCGGCAGCAACGTCGATGGCAAATCGGGCAGAGGCCTGATCTATTTCGGCGGGATCGTGCCTTACCGGGAGTTCATCCATGCGGCGGAAAGCAACGCTTACAACGACTTCAACATAGTCTGAGGTGACAATGTCAGAGGGCTCAAAAGATACTCCCAGGACACGATTGGACGGCGAGCAGACGAGACGGAAAATACTGCGCGTGGCGGAGCGATTGTTTGCCCGGGACGGGTACGAGGGAGTTTCGGTTCGGAGGATCACGTCCGAGTCCGGCGTCGAGCTGAGCGCCGTGAATTATCACTTCAAGTCCAAGGAGAACCTGTTCCACTCGGTCCTTGCGATGAGAGTCGATGCCATCAACCGCCGGCGCATCGCTCTGATCGGGGCGGTCAGGCCGTCGGAAGACGTCGAGTCGTCATTGAGGGCGATCCTGGATGCATTCTGCCTGCCGTTCACGGATCCGTCGTCGACGGAGGATCTGTCGAACTACCGCCAGCTCCTGGCTCACGTAATCAACACGAAGCGGTGGCAGGCAAAAACGTTCCAGCATCATTTCGACCCGATCGTCCAGATGTTGATTGCCAATGTCAGGCAGCTCGTCGAATTCGAGGACGAGGAAGACGTGTATTGGTACATCAGTTTTTTCCTGGGCGCGTTGGCAAATGCGTTCGCCGAAACAGGTCGTGTAGACCGGATTTCGGGCGGGATCTGCGATTCGTCGGATCTCGACAGGGTCAAGGACAAATTGATCGACTTTACGGTCGGCGGGCTGATGCGGAACTGCCGCGCCGGAAAGGGGAGTTCCGGGGCTGCCTGAAATGTCCGCTATCGACGTCCTGAATTTCACGTTTCTGGGTTTCTCGATCGGGGGGCTGTCCAAGTTCGCCCTGATCATCATCATGGTGAGTATGGGTCTGAGCTTGAAGTTGTCCGATTTCTCGGTCCTGGCCAAAAAGCCGAAGCCCGTTTTGCTCGGGCTGTTCGGCCAGATCGTGCTGTTGCCCGTGGTCGGATTCCTGATAACGATCGTTTTCGTTCTCGACCCGGCGATCGCCATCGGGGTGATCATCATCGCCTCATGTCCCGGCGGCGCCACCTCGAATTTCATGACGTACCTGTCGCGGGGCGACGTCGCGCTGTCGATCGTCCTGACTGCGCTGTCCGGGGTCATGGCCGTTTTCACGGTGCCTTACGTCATCAACTACGGTTTGTCGATGCACGGGCTTGCCGAGCAGGGTATCCGGCTTCCCGTGCTGCAGACGATCTGGAACATCTTCGTGTTGACGGCCCTGCCCGTGATCGTCGGCATGGTCGTTCGACGAACGGGCCCCGGGCTCGCGGCGGGCATCTCCAGGCTGACCACGCCGCTTTCTTTCGGTTTCCTGCTGTTGATCATGTTCCTGATCGGCAGGGAGGTCTGGCCGAACCTCTGGAGCATGCTCCGGGCGTCTTTCCTTCCCGTGATCGTTCTGAACGCGGTCATGGTACTGGTCGGTATCGGACTGGGCCGTGCGGTCCGGATGTCCGCCCGGACGCAGCGAACGCTGGGCATAGAAATCGGATTTCAGAACTACACGCTGGGCGTCGTGATTGCGCTCGTATTGCTGAAAGACCCGGAAATGTCCGTGGCGCCGATCATCTACCTGTTTTCGATGTATTTCACGGCCGCTTTGGTCGTCTGGTGGGGGCGGGCGCTGCCCGAATGATCAAAAAAATTTACGTATTAGTTAGAACGAACGTATGACACAACTAAATAGAGTCTTCTCAGGAGGAAGTCCGATGGATGCCAATACGCGGGGAGTACGACTTGGGTTGGGTGCCGCAATCGCGGCGGCGGCAGCGGGCGCCGGGCTGGCCGTTGCGGCGCCGCCGGCGGCCGCTGCGGAGGCGCAAGCGGCGGACGGCGTTCTCGAGGAAATCACCGTATCCGCCCGGCAACGGCAGGAATCCCTGCAGGACGTGCCCGCGACGATCACGGTGATGACCGGGGAGCAGATTGCATCGGCGAATATCGAGCGTCCGGAGGACTTCATTGCTCTGACGCCCGGTCTGTCACAGGTTCAGACGGTTGAAGTGGGCGATATGCAGGTGAATATCCGGGGCATCAACTCCGGGCGCGATACGGAAAACAGCTTTGCCCTGCTGATCGACGGGGTGCTCGTGACGAATCCGAACGCGCTGAACCAGGAACTGGACAACGTGACTCAGATCGAAGTGCTCAAAGGTCCTCAGGGAGCGCTGTACGGCCGCAACGCGCTGGCGGGCGCGATTCTGATAACGACGCGCAAACCGGGTGACGAAGTGGAGGGTTTCGCCCGGGCCGGTGCCGGAAACTACGGCCTGTACAAACTGGGAGCAGGCATCAGCGGACCCGTCTCGGAGAACCTGAAAGCCTCTTTCAATGCCTACCATCGGGAGGACGACGGCTCGTTCACGAACAGTTTCAAGGCTTGTGACGACTGCCAGAACCAGCACAGGGAAACCGGTGCGATGGCGCGGCTGAATTACGAGACCGATCGCTCGGAGCTGGAATTCAAGACGCGCTACTCAGAGGTCAGGGCCGGCGGCGTGACGTTCAATGCGTCACTGGCGCTGACCGATGCGGCGGCCTTCCTGGGTCAACCCGCGTTTTTCGAAGACCCGAACGATCACGAATTCATCTATCTCAACAAGAACGACACCGACAACAGGCAGGAGACGTTTAACTTTTCGACCAAGTTGACATTCCACATGGATGCGGCCGACTTGCTGTTCATCGGCACGTACAACGACGTCAAGAACAAGTTCATCTCGCCGGGCGTCAGCAACGCTTTCGGAATATACAACGCGAATGCGACTTGCCAGGCGGAATACGCCACGGCGCTGGCCGAGCCCGAGAGATTCGCGGTACCGGCCCCGTTCTTCTACACGCCGGATATCGCCAGTTCCTTCCTCCCCCCGTACCCGCCGATCGCCTGCGGCGGCTGGCAGTATCAGCAGCGCGATCAGGAAGACTACTCGGTGGAAGCGCGCCTGACGTCGACGGGCGACGGACCGCTGCAGTGGATGGCGGGGCTCTACTACGCAAACATCGATCGCCACCTGGTCGTGGCGTACGGCGGAGACGTAGGCGAAGGAGTGCGGTTGCCGGGCTTTACGCCCGTCCACGGGCCTATGCCCACCGACCTGCTGTACGACGACGACCTGATCAGCGACGTATACGCCGTCTTCGTCAACGGAGCCTACTACGTGAGCGACAGCGTGGAGCTGGCACTGGCCGTTCGGTACGACGTCGAGGACCGCAAGGTCGACAACAACGTTCCCAGGATCGGGCCGCAGACGCCGGGATTCGGCGCGTTCGGATTCCCGGTCTGTCCAACCGGTCCGGCCAGCTGCACCGGCTACATCAATCCGTTCTACAACGCCAATCCTTCGCTGGGTGCGATACCCAGCCGGGAAAAGAGCTTCAGGCAGCTGCAGCCCAAGATGACCTTGAACTGGAAGGCGAGCGACAACCTGAGTCTGTTCGCTTCCTATGGCATCGGTTTTCGCAGTGGAGGATTCAATTCGTCCGGCACGACCGCCACGCTGACCCAGTACTTCGGCAACCTGGCTCTGCCCGACGGCACGCCGAATCTCAACGATCTTCGGGACGATTTCGACAAGGAGATCTCGAAGGCGGCAGAAGTCGGTTTCAAGGCGAAGCTGCTCAACGGTGCGCTGGCGTTGAACGGCGCGCTCTATTCCACCGTCGTCGAGGACAATCAGGATTTCAGTTTCTTCGCCGGGCCGTTCGGCTCGCTGCGCGTCGTGACCAATATCGATCGCATTGAATTGTTCGGCGGGGAAGTCGATTTTCGATGGGCGGCCAACGAATTCCTGGATCTGTTCGGAGGGTTCGGTTTCACGGATTCGGAGATCAGGGAGTATTCCACCAGGCCGTACACACAGGGCAACGACGTCCCGTACATACCGGAATACAACGGTATCCTGGGCGCCGAATACAACGTTCCCGTGTTCGAGAGCGCCGATTTCGTGGCTCGTATCGATCAGGTCTTCATGGGCAAGACCTGGTTCTCGCCGGTCCAGGATGACGTGATCGACAATTTCTTTACGGCATTCGGTTTCGGCCGGGGCGACTACTCCAGGCAGTTCCGTGACGCCTATACCGTTACCAACCTGACCGTGTCCCTGCGCCGGGAAGGCTGGAGTGTGACGGCCTGGTCGCAGAACCTGTTCGATGAGGACTACCTGGCCGAAATCATCCCGGCGCCCGAGTTCGGCGGATCCTTCATCCACGACTCCTACGGTCGAACGTACGGACTGACTTTCCAGAAGAACTTCTAGAAGCGCTCCCGGAGACGGCCGTGAGCCGCGTTTCGGCGCCGGCAGGCCGTGCCGGCGCGACGTGCGCCGCATCGATTGGTATGCTCGGAAAAATGGAGCGAACGATCGACCTCGTCACCATGGCCGTCGTCAGCGGCCCGCCTCCCGGCCATGCGCTCGTTTCAGGCGGGCTTGCGGGCACGGCGCCGGCGGCGTGAGCGCCCGCATGGCCAGGCGCGATTTTCCGGTACTCGATCCCGTGGACTTCGCGGCGACGCGCGACGCGCTGCACGCCTACTCGCGTATTCTCGGCGATTGGGCGAAGGCCTCCCGCAGGCGGCGCAAACACTGGTGGCATGCGAGTCTTCGGCCTTCCCTGGCCGGACTGACGACCGGCGTCATATACGGCGATCCCGACTTCGAGATGGAACTGAACCTCAGGGAGAGCGCGCTGACGGTGCGAACGGGCGCCGGCGAGCGACTGTGCGAGGAATTGCGCGGCCAGGCTGCCGCGGAACTGGCGCTCCGGGTGCGCCGCTTCCTCGCCGCGGCCGGCGCTCCCGACGGCCCGCCGAACGACGACGAGGCGGTGTTCGACGCGTATTCGGCCGTGCAGGCGAACGGCATGGCGCGCGCCCTGAGC
>JAKSCZ010000466.1 GCA_022360335.1 Pseudomonadota bacterium | reverse complement strand
CTTCCAGGGCCGCCGCGAACAGGGTGGCCAGGTCGGCGGCACGGGCATCGGCTTGTCGGTCGTACTGGAGTGTATCCAGGCGCACGACGGCTCGGTGGAACTGATCGACTCGGACGAGTTTCCGGGCGCGCATTTCAGGATTCACATTCCGCAGAAGCGGGATCTGCGACAGCGGAAGTTGGTAGCCAATGCTTGAAGGGACAGTGACAAGACGGACGATCGGAATCGCAATCCTTGCGCTCGCGACGACAGGGCTGTCCGGCTGCGGCACGGTCAGCAAGGCGTCCGACTGGTTCAAGGGCCGTGGTACTGCGCACGCCGACGAGGCCGTCATCCTCGGCGCGCCCGACGCGGACGACTACCTTCGCGATCTGTACGAGCTGGCCGCGGGCGATTCCCGTCGTCAGGACGACGTATACGCCGATGCGGAATCGGCCGCCGCACTGACGCCGGGCACGGGCACGAACCTTCGCTTCGGGCTGGTGCTCGCGACGCCGGGCCATCCGAACTACGACCCGGTGCGCGCCCAGGGCATCCTGCGCGGGGTTCTCGCCGAGTCGGAACTGCTGACCCAGTCGGAGATCGCGCTTGCGACCGTGCATCTGCGAAATGCCGAGCGGCTCGTTGGCGCCACCAACGAAACGGCGCGGCTGCGCGACGAGAGTTCGCGTGCCGTGCGTGCTCAGGCGCAATCGGCCAACCAGCGCATCTCGGACCTCGAGGACGAGAACCGCCGCCTGCGCAGCGAACTCGAGGAGGCACGGCAGAAACTCGAAGCGATCACGACGATCGAGCGCTCGATCCGCGAGCAGGAGTAGCCGTTCGGGAGTTTGGGGACAGTTACCTTATCTCCGCAGAGGTCGTTCGACCTCTGCGGAGATAAGGTAACTGTCCCCGAACTCCCCGCCGAATTTTGCTAACCTTCGCCTCATGCCGGCCAAACAGCCCCAAACCCAGGGACGGATACTCCTCGTCGACGACGACCCGGGTCTCCTGCGCCTGCTGAGTATCCGCCTGCGTGCCGAAGGCTACGAGGTGGAAGCCGTCGAGTCGGCGCACAAGGCGCTCGGTGTATTGCACCGCTTCGGCCCCGATCTCGTCATTACCGATCTCAGGATGGACAAGATGGACGGCATCGGGCTTCTCAAGGAGTTGCAGACGAAGTCGCCGGGCCTCCGTGTCGTCATCATCACGGCCCACGGCACGATCCCGGATGCGGTGACGGCCACACAGCACGGCGCGTTCGGTTTCCTGACCAAGCCGATCGACAGAGACGAACTCATGTCGCTCGTCGAGCGTGCGCTGAAGGTCTCGGGCACGGCGGAGATCGAGGACGACTGGGCCTCGAACATCATCACTCGCAACGCGGCGATGAAGGAAGTGATGCAGCAGGCCAGGATGGTCGCCGCGACCGATGCGCGCGTCCTGATCACGGGTGAAAGCGGCACGGGCAAGGAACTGCTCGCACAGGCCATCCACACCGCAAGCGAGCGACGCAACAAACCGTTCACGGCGATCAATTGTTCGGCGATGGCCGAGAACCTGCTCGAATCGGAGCTGTTCGGCCACGAAAAAGGTGCCTTCACGGGTGCGACAAGATCGCACGAGGGCCTGTTCCAGGCCGCCGAAGGCGGCACGTTGCTGCTTGACGAAATCGGCGACATGCCGATGCGGCTCCAGGTGAAACTGCTGCGCGTATTGCAGGAGAACCAGGTGCGGCCGGTCGGCAGCACCGAGGCAAAACAGATCGACGTACGCGTGATCTCGGCGACGCACCGCGACCTGCAGGAACTCATGACGACCGGCCGCTTCCGGGACGATCTTTACTATCGCCTGAACGTCGTCAATATCACGTTGCCGACGCTCGACGAGCGTCGCGAGGACATTCCCTTGCTGGTCGCCCATTTCCTGCAGCAAATCGCGGAAGAAGCCGGCCAGGAGCGCAAGGTTTACGCTCCCGAAGCCGTCGAGATGCTCGTCACGGCCGAATGGCCGGGCAACATTCGCCAGCTATACAACATCGTGCGCCAGAACGTCGCGCTGTCCCGCTCACCGGTGATCAGCGGCGAGCTGGTGCAACGATCACTCGGCGAACACGCCGGCAAGCTGATGTCGTTCTCGGATGCGCGCGACGAGTTCACGCGCAACTACCTGTCGCAGATACTGCAAATCACGATGGGCAACGTCAGCCAGGCAGCGCGCCTCGCGAAGCGTAATCGCACCGACTTCTACAAGCTGCTGGCCCGCCACGACCTGAACCCCGACTCCTTCAAGTCGCGCTAGGGCGCCACCTTCTTGGAGTAGCTGTCGGCGGACAGGCCGTACTTGTTGAGCAGATCGTAGAGCGTCGGGCGCGTAATCCCGAGCAGTTCCGATGCCTTCGAGATATTGCCGTAACACCTGGTCAGCGCCACGCGAATCGCCTTCGACTCGGCCTTCTGCCGGACCTCCCGAAGGTTCAGCGACTCGACCTCGCCGTCACCCTCCTGCAGACCGAGGTCAGCCGCTGTGACCATCTTGCCGTCGGCCATGATGACGGCGCCCTTGATCTTGTTCTCCAGTTCGCGGACGTTGCCGGGCCACGAGTACGCTTCGATCGCCCGCACGGCGTCGTCGGAGAATCCATTGATCGCACGTTTCTGCAGGTTCGCATATTTCTGCAGCAGGGTCCGGGCGAGAATCAGGCGCCCTTCCTCGCGATCGCGATACGGCGGGATGTTGATCGTGATCTCGCTGACGCGATAGAAAAGATCCTCGCGGAACAGACCTTCCTTGATCAGGTCTTCGGGATTCTGGTTCGTCGCGCAAACGACGCGGACGTCGACCGGAATCTCCTTGCGACCCCCGACGCGCTCGATGACGCGCTCCTGGAGGAACCGCAACATCTTCGCCTGCAACGGCATCGGCATGTCGCCGATCTCGTCGAGAAACAGTGTGCCGCCGTCGGCAATCTCGATCTTGCCGACGGTCTTCTTGTGTGCTCCTGTGAACGCGCCTTTCTCGTGGCCGAACAGCTCCGACTCCAGGAGGTTTTCAGGAATCGCGGCACAGTTTATCGCGACGAACTTGCTGTCGGAACGCGGGCTCAGACGATGCAGCGCGCGCGCGAGCAGTTCCTTGCCGGTGCCGCTTTCTCCGAGCAACAAGGTCGTGACATCCGTCGGCGCCACCTTCTCGATCATGCGGCACACCGCCAGCATGCCCTCGCTCGCGGCGACGATACCGTCGAGCGGCGAAACGGCGGCCCGGTTGTGCAAACGCCGGTTCTCGGCCTCCAGTTCGTGAATTGCGAACGCCCGATTGACGATCAGCCGCAAAATGTCCGGGTCGACGGGCTTCTTGTAGAAGTTGTACGCGCCCTGCGCGACGGCCGACAACGCAATCCCCTGGTCGACGTTGTCGATCAGCATGATCACCTTCGTATGAGGGGCCAGCCTGAGCGTTTCGGCAAGGGTCGCGAGACCGCCGTCCATGTCCTCGTTGTTCGGAGGCAGGCCAAGGTCCTGGAGAACGACGGCCGGCTCGTGCCGCCGCAACTCGGCAATGGCCTGGTCGCCGTCGACGGCGGTAAAGACGTCATACCCGTCGAAGCACTGCTCGAACTCGCTCAGCAGTTCGAGATCGTCCTCGACAATGAGGAGTTTGCGCGATTGTTCGGCCATGTTGAAGCGGATTACTTGCCCTGACGAAGACCCGTCCGCGACAGGTGTCGTACCCAAGGCCCGCATAGTGCCACGAACAATCAGCGGTTTGCAGTAGGTGGATCACGCGGCCAAGCGTGACGTCGCTCGCTGCGCAGCCCGCGGGTATTCGTCGGGACCGCTTCTAGGTATTAACCGCAATTGCGAATAATTCTCATTACGTTTAACTTGGCAACATCGCGAGGCGCAAGCAGGAGGATTGGGAACGGCACGGTACTCCCCGCCCCGCTGATAGATTCGCGCTCCGGGCTACCACTACCGATGTCCGAACGCGAAATCGAAAGGCCGCTCGACGAGCG
>JAKSCZ010000230.1 GCA_022360335.1 Pseudomonadota bacterium | reverse complement strand
GATCCTGGAATCCGAGCTGTTCGGCCACGAAGCAGGCGCTTTCACGGGCGCGGCCAGGACGCACACCGGTCACTTCGAGCGCGCCGACGGCGGCACGCTGATCCTCGACGAACTCGCGACCATCTCCTTGCGCATGCAGGAAAAAATACTGCGGACGATCGAGTACGGGGAGATCCAGCGCGTCGGCGGCAGCGACACCCTGCGCGTCGACGTGAGGATCGTCGGTTCCACCAATGCCGATCTCCAGGCGCTCGCGGCGGAGGGCCGTTTTCGCAAGGACCTGCTCGACCGGCTCGCGTTCGACGTCATCACGGTACCGCCGCTTCGCGAGCGTGTCGAAGACATCCTTCCTCTCGCCAACGCGTTCGCGATCAATATGGCGAGTGAGCTCAGGTGGCGGTTCTTCCCCGGATTCAGCTCGCGCGCCTCGTCCGCCCTGCTGCGTAACAAGTGGCCCGGCAACGTGCGGGAGCTCAAGTTCGCAATCGAGCGTTCCGTCTATCGTTCTCAGGACCCCGAGGCGCCGATCGCCGAGATCGTACTGGACGCGTTCGATTCGCCCTACAAGATCGCCGGAACGCCGTCGCCGTCGCGTGCAGCGCCGTCACGGCGCCGCGCGCCCCTGTTGCCGGCCGATCTCAAGCAGCGTCTGCACGACACGGAAGTGGAACTGATCAATGCGGCGCTGGAGCGCGCACGCTTCAACCAGCGTCTTGCGGCCGACCTGCTGGGGCTGAGCTATCACCAGCTGCGCGGCAAGCTCCGCAAGTTCGGCATCCCGGGCAGGCCGGCGCCTGCCTAGCTCTCGTCGCGGTAACGGCGGACGTAGATGGCGGCCGTCGTCAGCAAAGCGCAAACGACGATGCCGAGCCAGAGATCGACGCTGGCGAAGAACCTGCCGAGATCGATGTGCCCCAGCAGGCTGATCATCTCGTCGCTGACTTGCGGATGACCTTCGTCGAAGAAGCGCTCGATATCCATGTGGGCGAACAGCGGGATCTTCGCCCCGCGCCCCCACACGGCTTCGCCGAAATGCGTCGAGCGGAAGAAGATGCCTTCGATCATCGGGATCAGGACCAGCGGCAGGAAGGCCATCAGCAGCGGGGCGCGTTTGGTCCAGGCCGAGACGAACAGGAACCAGCCGAGGAACGGCGACATCCAGAGGGCCATGCCGAATACCGAGATCGCCGTCGCCAGCCAGTTGTCGAGCAGCGGCACCGAGCCCCAGATCAGCACGCCCGCGTCGCCCCCTTTCATCGATACCCACAGACTGGTAATGATCAGGTTGACCAGATGCGTCGCAATGATCGCCACGACGGCGACGGCCGGAATCAGCACGATCGCGGTTGCCAGCTTGGAGACGACCGTCTCGGCATCGGTGACGGGCAGCGACCTCCAGAACAGGATGCTCTTGTCCTTGCGCTCGGCGTACAGCGAATCGAGCGCGTAGAATATCGTCAGGACGCCGAGGCCGAGCAGGAACAACCAGGACGAACCCAGGAACAGTCCCGTCAGTACCGCCCTGCGTTCCGCGTCGCCGGCGATATTCTGCGCACCGAAAATCGCGACATCGAGCTCTTTGGCGAAATCGCCGGCGAAAGCCAGCGCCGTCACCGTGCCAAGGGTCACGATGCTCGCGATCGCGGCGGGCGTCACCCAGATCGACCGGTGTTCCCAGAACTCGCGCTTCATCAATGCAAGGTAATGGTCGATCATCTGCGAGTCTCCTTGATCTTGGCGACGAAGAGGTCCGCGACCGACGGGATGCGAATCTCGCCCAGCCCGTCGAGACGCTCGCGGCCGACGCCTTCGAACAGCATGACCGACTTGCCGAACATCTCGTTCTCGGCGATCGGCCGCAGGCCGCGCGCCTTCTGCGCGTTCTCGCCCGAGGCCATGAGTTCGACGTAAGTCTCGCTGAGAGTGTCCATCGACGAATCGAGCAGGATTCTGCCGTCGTTTATGAACATGACGTCGGTCAACAGGTTTTCGATTTCCTCGACCTGGTGCGTCGTGATCAGGATCGTGCGCTCCTCGTCGAAGTAGTCGTTGAGCAAGTTCGCGTAGAACTCCTTCCTGAACAGTATGTCGAGACCGAGGGTCGGTTCATCGAGCACCAGCAGTTTGGCGTCGATGGCCATGATGATCGACAGATGGAGCTGCGTGACCATGCCCTTGGAAAGCTCCTTGACCTTCGCGGTCGGGCTGACCTTCGTCTGTTGCAGGAGTTCCCCGGCCCTGGGTTTCGAGAAGTTCGGATGGATCGCCTCGACGTAGTCGAGCAGTTGCGACACCTTGATCCATCGCGGCAGGACGGCCACGTCGGCGATGAAACAGATCTGCTGCATGAGTTTCCTGCGTTGCCGGAACGGGTCGAGGCCGAGTACCGACAGGTCGCCCTCGCAATCGGTCAGGCCGAGCACGGCCTTGAGCAGCGTCGTCTTGCCGGCACCGTTCGGACCGATCAAACCGAGAATCCTGCCTTTTTCGATGTCGAAGCTGACGTCGTCTACGGCGCGTACCGGACCGAAATGCTTCGAGACCTTGCGGGCAGTGACCAGGCTAGTCATCGTCGCCTCCTGCGTCCTTCACGGGTTGTTCCAGTAATCGTTGTGCATCGAGCCCGAGTCGGTCGATGGTCGCGCGAACCTGCGGCCATTCCTTTTTCAGGAAACGCTCGCGTTCGTCTTTGAGGAGCTGCGTTCGTGCGCCGTCGTTGACGAACATACCGCGGCCGCGCTTCTTCTCGACGAGGCCCTCGTCCACGAGTTCCTGATAGCCTTTCAGAACGGTCAGGGGATTCAGGCGATACTCGGCGGCGACGTTCCTGACGGACGGCAGCGCATCGCCGTCGCCGAGCACGCCCTCGAGGATCATCGCCACCACGCGATCGCGCAGTTGCCGATAGATGGGCTGGTCTTCGTTCCATTTCGGATCCATGTATCAGCGGTCCCCGGCGTCTCTGCGCGTCTTCAATCTCAAAAAGGCGCCGGCCGCTCGAGGACCGGCGCAAACATTCCGTCGCTACTTGTACTCGTCTTCGAGACGGAAATGACTCGCTTTGACAGCCTCCTCGTGCGCAGCGTCGAGCGAGGCCAGCTGGTAGGCCCGGGCGTTTATCTGGCCCGACACGAGTGCGACAATCAGCATCAGCATGACGAAAAGGCTAACAATTTCATTAATATATGGTGATATTTTGCTCATATTCCGCCTCCCGGCCCTGCCCCGGGCCCCCCCTGTCGGAGCCTGGGTGAGCTAGTGTTATAGTTGACTATAACACTGAGACCGGAAATTGCAAGGCCCCTGCGAGGCTTTCGTAACCCGTCCGGGACACGCGCGCCGTTAACGAAACCTGAGGACACGGGAGGAACCCCGATGGCAGTCGATGCGCTTGCGGTCCGGCCGACGGCCCTTTGCAGCGGGCCGACGCTCGCCTATGCTCCCGCCATGGCCCATGCACCGGACGACAGTACCCTGATGCTTCGATACAGGGATGGCGACGTCGGCGCATTCGAGAGACTGTACCGCCGGCACAAGGACTCGATCTACCGCTACCTCCTGAGACTGTCGGGCCACAGGGACACGGCGGACGACGTCTTCCAGGACGTCTGGG
>JAKSCZ010000335.1 GCA_022360335.1 Pseudomonadota bacterium | reverse complement strand
CGTCGAAGCGCTCGTAGACCGACGCGGGGCAGTCGCTCCACAGCCCGGACGGCCGTGCCAGACCGCGGTAGACGACGAGACCGTCGATTTCCAGCTCGATCGTCAGCGGCAGGCGCTCGCGGCCGCACTGCGACAGGGGCTCGCCGGCCAGGGCGCGCCGGTTGATTTCCTGCGGCGTCGGCACGACGCACTCGTCGACCCGCTCGGCGGCGTGACTGAGCGACAGCTTGATTGCAGCCCGCCCGGGGTCGGCGTAGCGGTAAGCGGGGAACACCGAAAAATAGCCGATGAAGACGGCAAACACGGCATAGAGAAGCGCCTGAACCAGCCTATCCATCGTCCATCTCCGCCAGGGCATCCCGGAATGCCTCGAAGGCCCGGTGACGGCGGCGTGCCGCATCCCGCGGCAGCCAGTTCAGCGCCAGGCGGCGCGTGTCGACCCGGCGCCGCAGGTAGGGGTCGCGCTCGCCGGCCATGCGTGCGATGGTCCACTCGTTGCCGAGCCGGTGATAACAATCGCCTTCGGCGCAACCGGCGATCATCACGCCGTCGGCATGGCGGCGCGCGAGGGCGAAGTCGACGAAGGACGGCGGCAGCATGCCGACGCAAGGCACTTCGATGACGTGCGCGCCCGAGCGCCGCAACTCGCCGACGTTGCTCGTATTACAGCCGACGACGAGCACACGCGGGCCGGCAGGCCACGCGCCGTTTGCGGTGACGATCTGATCGCGCAGCGTGCCGATCGTGTGATGCGGCAGCTCGATGCCGGGCCGGATCGGGCCGGCACGCCGGAACGGCGTGGAGGTCGGGCAGGACCCGGCGCAGATGCCGCAGCTCGTGCAGAGTGCCGGATCGACGATGGGCTCGAGATCGTAGGCGCGGCCGTCGGTCCGCGGGACCATGGTCAGGGCGCCGAACGGGCAGTCGTCGAAACAGCGCGTGCAGCCGTTGCAGTTGTCGAGGTCGACGGTCGCAGCAGGCAGCCGCTTCACCGGCGGCGCCCAGGGGAGCAGGGCCAGCAGCGCGAGACCGCCGAGGATGTAGAGCCAGAGCTGCCCGCCGGGTACGACGTCGAGCAGGGGGTAGGCGGCGAGATAGAACCAGTCGAGACCGACCTCGGCGGGTACGACGTCGAGGTCGGCCGGCGCCTGGCTGACGGCCGGGTAGGCGAACGACAGCGCGACGAGCATCGCGAACGTACCGATGGCCAGCGGCTTCGGCGGGTTTACCCTGGCGCCTGCGTGACGCTGGATATGGACCCACATCATCAGCAGCATGAACAGCGGGCCGAAGATGTGGATGAACACCATCAGCGTGAAAAAACGCCCGCCGAGCGTCGTGTCGTTGAGGAAATTGTTCGCGATCGGTTCGCCGAACAGCGGCAGCGTGTCCAGCCACTCCGTGGTCGCCAGCGCGATGTACTGTGCGAGCTGGTCCCAGACCAGCCAGTAGCCGCTGATGCCGCAGATGTAGATGAAGGCGAGCAGCGGAACGCCGGTCAGCCAGGCGAAGAAGCGGCGACCGCGCAGGCGGTCGTGCGCGAATTCGCGAAAGATATGCAGCACGACGACGATGACGAGCGCGTCCGAGGCGTAACGGTGCAGGCTGCGCATGAGACCGGCCGCATACCACTGATCGTGCGTCATGTACTCGACGGAGGCGTAAGCGTCGGTGACGCCCGTGTCGAAGAAGATGTAGAGATACACGCCGCTGATCGCGACGATCCAGTAGAAGTACCAGCCCAGCGCGCCGAGCGACACGAACGGGTTGTTGCGCTGACCGAACGCGTACTCGAAGACTCTCTCCGTTCTCGAGAACGCGCGCGCGAGGGCACGTTTGATCGGCGCCATGTCCGGCCTATCGCGCCCGTCGCCATTCCCTGACGATGAACGCGAGGACCAGTCCGAGGCTCAGGATGCCGGCCAGTATCGTCATGAAAATGGAATAGTCGAAACGGTACCGGCCGCTGTTCGGGTCGTAGACCGTGCAGAACAGCTTGAAGGTACTGACCCAGTGCTCGATGAATCCCGCGCTGCGCGGCGTATCGAAGACGAGCTCCTTGAGCGGTTCGACGATCGCCGTCGTTTCGACGTCGACGCCGTAGACCTGCCGGTAGATCGCGCCGTCGGCGTCGACGATGGTTGCCTGCGCAAGATGATCGAAGCCCTTGGCGCTCGGATAGAACAGGAAGCCGAGATTCTCGCTGAGCGCGTCGACGACGCCGGCCTCCGTCGCCAGGAAATGCCAGTTCGGGACGCCGCGCGCGCCCTGCCCGGCCTCGAACTGACGCATGCGTTCGGGCGTGTCCACGCGCCAGTCGAAGCCGACGGTGACGACCGAGAAGGAATCTTCGCCGAGCGCCTCGCGGGCGACGTCGATCGTCTCGCTCAAGTTCTTCGTAATCGCCGGGCAGACGTGGTGGCAGCTCGTATAGATCATGCTGACGACGAGCGGCCTGCCCCTCAGCCGGGAGAGCGCAAAGGGTTGGCCGTCGACGTCCCGCAGCGTGAAGTCGGCGAGTTCGCGGCCGATCGCGGCCTGGCTGATCTGTAGCGCATCGCCGCGCTCGTACGGGGGAGCTGTGGCACGGGCGCAGGAGACGTCCGCCACGACACAGGCCGCTGCCAGGGATACGAAGACTATTCCGGAGGGTTTCCGGGCAGCGAGCTTGAGCGTGGCGAACATTGTACTTCCGGCTGAATCCGCCTAACTGAGCGGCCAGACCTCCGACAGGTACTTCCAGTTCACGAAGTAGTACAGGACGAAGGCGATGAAGAAGACGGCGACGAGCATCGTCGTGCCGGGAATCTTCAGCGTTGCGGAACTGCCGTGCTCGGCGACGACGGCGGCCTGCGGCGGTACTGCCGGATACGCCGGTTTTTCGTCCCTGCCCAGTTTGCGTCCGAAGAACACGGAACCGACGACGACGACGATGAACATGAGGCCGCCGAGCGCCGCGAGGACCGCGAACATACCGTTCAGTCCCATCATGAGGAACGCAGCCGACGGGTAGTCGAACGGCAGGATTGCATCGGCGAACTGCATGTCCCAGTGACGGCGGGACACGCCGAGCGTGCCCGCACCCATCATGAACACCGAGATGCCGGCGACGCCGATGCCGAACACGTACGGCTGCCACTTCGCCAGCTTCATGAACAGGAGCTCGCGGCGGAAGATCAGCGGCACGAGGTAGTAGGTGATCGCCATGAACGCGAGCGTCGTGCCGGCGACGACGGTGCCGTGGAAGTGACCGGGCACGTAGAGCGTGTTGTGCATGATCAGGTTGATCTGTTCCGTCCCCATGACGACGCCGGAGATGCCGCCGATGAAGCCGAAGAACACGAGCGACATGAACATGCCGGCGAACGCGGGGTTGCCCCACGGCGCCTTGCGCAGCCACTCGAACATACCCCTGGTCAGGCCGCGGGCGCGCTGGGCGGCTTCGATGGAGCCGGGCACCGTCATGCCGTGCACCATGCTGCCGAGGACGGCCAGGTACATCGCGTAACTCGTGTTGAAGATCTTCCACTCCGAGCTGAACCCGGGCTCGACCAGCATGTGGTGCGCGCTCGCGATCTGCAGGAACAGGATGTACATCAGGAAGGCCATGCGGCTGACTTTCTCGGACAGCGGCCTCGCGCCGAAGGTCATCGCGGCGATCGCGTACCAGATGGCGACGTGTGCCGAGACGTTGATCTGCTGCGACGAGTGGCCCATGGCCCACCAGATCGTCTTGTACAGCAGCGGGTCGATTGTGCTGATCAGGCCCAGCGACCACAGCAGCGTCGGGATCAGGATGATCGCGCCGGAGGCGATCGTGAACACCGCGATGATGGCCGCGGTCATGGCGCCGAAGGTCACCAGCGGTATCGAACCCCGGTAGGTGCGCTCCTGGCGCGCGACGACCAGCGTACCGAAGAACACGAAGCAGCCGATCAGCGCGCCGACGGCGAACAGGATGATGCCGAGATAGAAGCCGGGATCGGCCTTGAGCGGCACGTACGAGGTGAACATGACGCTCGAGCCGCCCTGCAGGACGACGATGTTCGTGATCACGGCGCCGACGAGCATGAGCCCGAACCCGGTCCAGGCCCAGCGCGGCGCGGCCAGCCGGCTGCCGAGCAGGACGGCGGACGCAAAGTAGAGCACGGCGATCTCGAAGAAGATGATCCAGACCAGCAGCACGTCGAGACCGTGCGCGGTCAGCGCCAGGTAGAAGAAGTCGGCCGGCAGCAGGTGCACCTCGGGCCAGCGCGTCAGCGCGACGAGCAGGCCGAAGAGTCCGCCGATCGCGAGGAACACGACGGCGACGACGGCATTGGCCTTGATGAGTTTCTCGGTCGTCAGGTCGACCCTGAGGCCGGTCGTCGGGCAGCTGCGGAATTCCGTATTCGTTGACATGTTCGTACTCCCCTACTCGACCACGTAGATCTTGCCCACCATCAGGTGGTGGCCGACGCCGCAGAATTCGTTGCAGACGACGCCGTATTCGCCGGCCCGATCCGGTTTGACGGTGACCACCATGTCGTACCCGGGATGCACCTGGACGTTGATGTTCACGGGCTGCAGCGAGAAGCCGTGCTGGACGTCGACGGACGAGAGGTGCAGCCGGTAGGTCTGGCCCTTCTCGAACTCCAGGATCGGCCACCAGTTGTACAGCCTGCCCGTCAGGTAGACGTCGCTGCCCGCAGGCGGGCGAACGACGGGGAATCCGTTTTCCTCGCGTACCGTGTAGGCGTCGATCATGGCCTGGGTTTTCTCGGCGAAGCGCTCCGGCCGGATCTTGTAGGCCTCGCTGGACAGGTTCTGTTCGCCTGCTCCGTGCCAGTAGATCATCATGAAGAACATGACGAGGCCCCACGTGAAGGCGATGACGATCCAGTAGAGCTCGATCCTGGCGATCGGTTCCTTCCACCAGACGCGTTCACTCGGCGGTGTTATTGCCATGGCTTGTCCCCCTTGAATCAGTCCGCGAGCGGAATCTGGGTGATCTCCATGACGCCCCAGATGATGTAGAAAACGGCCGGCACCGCTATCCCCAGGAAAAGGAGGAGGAACGGGTTGTCCAGTACCCGTTGCATCAGCGGGATCGGCTCGTCGTCCGGCGAGGTCTCGTCGACGCGATCGTCTTGGTCAGTCATTGGCTTTCCTCCCTAGGCGCCGGTCGAGAGGTTCCCGAGCAGCGAGAACGTCGTCAGCGCGAGTGTCAGCAGGATCCCGAAGAATATGAGCGAACGATGTTCGAAGCGCCGGCCGGCGGCGACTTCGACGCGCTGCAGCACCCAGTCCGAGAACAGGTACAGGAGGGCTGCAACCAGCGTGAAATAGACGATCCTCATAGACGGCCTGCCGTCAGGACGCGAAATGCGCCGCGTGCAGGCCTATCGTCGCCGCGCGGGGCCGCCCGCGCCTTGATCTAGGTCATGGAGAGGTATGTGGCCCCAGACCGCTGCCGCACATCCCTGTGCTCCGCGGCACAGGGCTGTCCCTGCCCTAGTCGTACGGCCGCAGCCGGGCCAGGCTGTGGACGAATATCAGGCGATCGTCGACGGTCAGGATGCCGTCCCCGGACATCGCGCGCAGCAGCCGGGACAGGGTTTCGGGCGTGATCGACAACCGGGAGGCGATGATGTGCTTGGGGAGATCGAGGCGCACGGTCGCCTCGTCGTCGTCGACTTCGACGATGTGGTCGATCAGGTAGCTCGACAGGCGGCTGCGTGCATTCTGGATCGTCAGTCGCTCGATCTCGCGCACGCGCTCGTGGAGATGCCGGCAGACGTCGCTGAGCAGGCGCATGCAGGCGTTGGAATCGTTGCGCAGCAACGCGCGATAGCGGTCGTTGGGGATCCGGTAGACGACGCTGTCGGACAGCGCTTCGGCGGAAACCGGGTACTTGCCCTCCTCCATGAAGACGATCGCTTCGGCGAAGGTGCGGCCGTGACTGATGACTTCGACGGTCTTCTTCTGGCCGTCTGGCGAGATCAGGCTGAGTTCGATCTGGCCGGTCTCGACGTAGTAGAAGTCGCGGGCATCGTCGCCGCGGTGAAACAGCACGTCGCCCTTGTCGAAGGTCTCGACGGATACGTGAGCGACCAGCGCATCGAAAACCCCGTCTTCAAGCCCCGAGAAAAGGTAGTGGCGGCGGACCGCCTCGTACTGGGCCGTGTCTTTCTCCATGCAGGGAAAGTCTAGCACTTCGCGCGATGGCTCGATCATGGCGGACCAGTTTAGGGTCCGGCGTTGCGGGTGCATTGACCTGGGTCAACCGGAAACCGGTGCGTACCCGGGGAAACCGTCGCAGCGCGCTCACAAGCGGACGGTCAATTCAGTATCCGCTCGACGCCGTGCCAACTATCATCGGCACGACAACGTCAAGTATCTCGTTATAATCAATGTCCGATCTGTTGCTCAATATGATGATGCAAGAGTCAAGTTCGGGGAAAGACATGATGAGGCTTCGAAAACCCGGCAGGCCGCCTGTGTGCATCACCATCTTTATGCCGTTGTGCGTCTGTATTCGCCAGCCGTACCCGTAGTCGCGCAAGCCCGGTGCGAGCATCTGGGAGTATGCCTCTTCCGACAGAATTGCTTTGTCTGCCAAAGCGCTGTGCCAGCGCTGCATATCTTCGGCAGTTGAGTAGAGATCGCCACCGCCCGTCAGGATCGTCATGTGCATCGGTGCCGCATTGACCAGAGTTCCGTCTACCAGCTCGTAGCCGCTGGCTCTGTTCCTAACGATAGGGCGATGGCGATCACTGCCCGTATTGATCATGCCTAATGGCTCAAAAATGTTTTTTTCAAGGAATTGGTGGTACAGCACACCGGATACATTTTCTATAATCCGCGCGAGCAGGAAATAGCCTATTCCACTGTAGTGGTACTCTTCCCCAGGTTCGCTGACCAATGGGATATCGCTATACAGCGACAGAACTTCGTCCGCACTGAGCGGCATCATCATTATTCGTTCTCGGAAATCCGGCAGGTCCCAGGGATGAGACAGCCCGGACGTATGATTGAGCAGCTGGCGAATCCTAAGTTCCTGCCAAGCGACCGGTATATTCGGCAGGTGTTCTCCTATCGCATCGTCAACGCTTAGAGAGCCACGATCCTGAAGTAATAGAATCGCCATCGCGGTAAACGGCTTGGTGATTGATGCGATGCGGATCTTCGTCGTCGAAGTGTTTGGTACGTCGTGCTCAATATTCGCCAGTCCGTATCCGTTCGATACTATCGAGTCGCCCGCAATGACGACGGCTACCGAACCGCTGAATGCTCCCGATTCCGTGAGATTTTGCAGGAGGTCGTGAATCTTCTCGCCGACTTGCTGCCCGGCAAGAGCAGGATGTGTGCACAACACGCACAGACAGAGCAGCAGCCCGGGGAATCGAGCATATCCGGCCTTGATCGCTTCAATCATTCGAAACACCCTGACTCGACTTTCATCGTCGAATGCGGCCGTCGAGTCTATCACCGGGTGTGCGCTGGCGTCCGCTCCGTGGTGTAATCGGAGACGACGATCACGAGGTACTTATGCGGATCACCGTACTTGGCGCAGGTGCCGGCGGCACTGCCGTGGCATTCGATTGCGCGGCGCACGGGCACGCGGTTCGCGTGTTCGATTTCGATCGATTCCCCGCCAACGTCGCGGCGATCGCCGAGCGGGGTGGAATCGATGCGGAGGGCGATATCTCCGGGTTTGGACCGATCGCCTATTCGGGTCATGACATCGACGAAGCCTTGCATGACGCCCGGCTGATTTACGTCGTCGGTCCGGCTTACAGCACCGAGCCGTTCGGCGAAGTCCTTGCCGGCAAACTGAGTGCCGGGCAAACCGTGATCGTCAGTCCGGGTTCCTGTGGCGGCGCTCTGGCCTTCAAACGCGCTGCCGGGCTGGCCTTGCGCGATGAGTCCGTCCGGGTCGCGGAGACCTCCACGTTGCACTATGCCGTACGGCTGACCGAGCCGGGCAGAATCCGTGTGTTCCTCAAGCTCGAGGCCGGAAATTTGTTGGCGGGATTGCCGGGTAAGCATACGGGCGACATTCTGGAGCTCATCGCCGATGTCTATCCGGGCATGGAGCCGGCGGAGAGCGTCCTGCAAACCAGTCTGCAGAATGCGAACCCGGTCATTCATCCGGCGGTGACTTTGGGTAACGCCGCCCGCATCGAAATGACCGGCGGGGACTTTCTGTTCTACGAAGAGGGTGTGAGCGATTCGGTCGGCCGCTTGATCGAGGCTCTCGACAATGAGCGCATCGCTATCGGTAAAAAGCTGGGTATTTCCATTCTGCCCGATCCCGAGATGGGCGTGCGTCAGGGCTATATGCTGGAAGCCGATTATGGATCCGGCTACCGTACGGCGCCCGGCTTTCGAGGTATCGGCGCCCAGCCGCGGCTCGATCATCGCTACCTCAACGAAGACGTCGGTTACGGTCTGGTGTTCATGTCGACGCTCGGCCGGCAGGTCGGTGTTGCGACGCCCGGCATGGACGCCGTCATCGACGTCGCCTCGATAGTGATGGCGCGCGACTACAGGGCCGAAGCCCTGCGGACACCGGCATCTCTGAACATAGCGGAGCGTTCCGCCGAAGAACTCGCGTCGCTGTAACGGCGGAAGTACGTCGGCGGCGGATGCAAGAGATCACCAGGTCCCGGCGTCGATCCGGGTACCGAGATCGAGAGGGTCGCTACTGGCCGGGATTGAAGGT
>JAKSCZ010000210.1 GCA_022360335.1 Pseudomonadota bacterium | reverse complement strand
GGGCCGCCAATGCCTGATCGTCGGCGGCGGTGACGTCGCCCTGCGCAAAGCGCGCCTCCTGCACGGCGCCGGTGCGCGCATCCGCGCGGTTGCGCCCGAAACGAGTCCGGCATTCGCCGAGTTCGTTAAGAGGCACCGGATTGCCCATAGCGTGCGCGAGTTCGAGGCGCCGGATCTCGACGGCTGCTGGCTCGTCGTGACGGCGACGGGCAAAAGGGACGTCGATGCGGCGGTTCATGCCGCGGCCGGCGATCGGCGGATCTTCTGCAACAGCGTCGACGACCGGGCCAACAGCAGCTACATAACGCCCGCCATCGTCGATCGCAGCCCGCTCGTGATCGCGATCTCGTCGGGCGGCGCGGCGCCGGTTCTCGCACGCTCCGTTCGCGAGAGAATCGAGCTGATGCTGCCGGCGCATTTCGGGCGGCTGGCCGAACTCGCCGGCCGCTGGCGCGAGCGCGCCAAGGCGGGTATCGCCGACATCGCCGACCGCCGGCGCTTCTGGGAAACGCTGTTCGGCGGCGACATTCCGAGTCTCGCCATCGGCGGCCGCTACGACGAGGCGGAAAACGCAGTCGCGGCGCTTCTGACCGATTTCAGCGCAGGCGATCCGGAACCCGGGAAGGCCTGGCTCGTCGGCGCCGGCCCGGGCGACCCCGACCTGCTCACGGTTCGCGCGCTGCGTATCCTGCAGACGGCCGACGTCATTCTCCACGATCGTCTCGTATCCGGCGACGTTCTCGCGCTGGCGCGCCGGGATGCGGATCTCGTATCGGTCGGCAAGAAGCCCGGCTGTTCGGTCAATACGCAGGAAGCGATCAACGAGAAGCTCGTCGGCCTCGTGCGTGCGGGCAAACACGTCTGCCGTCTCAAGGGGGGCGACCCGTTCGTTTTTGCGCGCGGCGGTGAAGAGCTCGAGGCGCTGCGCGATGCCGGCTTCGAGGCCGAAGTCGTGCCGGGCATCACGGCCGCAGCCGGTTGCGCGGCCTATGCCGGCATTCCATTGACGCATCGCGACGTGTCGCAGTCCGTCGTCCTGATCTCGGCGCACGGCAAGGACTCGGTCGACAGGCTCGACTGGCCGTCGCTGGCGCGCGACCGGCAGACGCTCGTCTTCTACATGGCGGTTTCCCGTTTTCCGGAACTCATGAACCGGCTCATCGAGCACGGCCGCGCGGCCGGCACGCCGGTCGCCATCGTCGAGCGGGGCACACTGCCCGACCAGCGCGTCGTCCGCGGTCACCTCGGGCAATTGCAGTTGCTCAGGGAAGCGCAGCGAATCGAGCCGCCGGCGATCCTGATCGTCGGCGACGTCGCGGCGATGGGCGCGGATCGCATCGCCGGGCCGGTCGCCGCCGGGGAACTCCTGCGTGCGCAGGGTGAGCCGATTTGTGCTAAACAAAGTTTTTGATCTCGAACACAAGGACAGGAAATGATCTACGGCAACATCCTCGAAACGATCGGCAACACGCCGGTGGTGCGCCTCAACCGCGTCGGTCCCGACCACGTCGAGATGTACGTCAAGGTCGAGTCGTTCAATCCGCTCGCCTCGGTCAAGGACCGCCTTGCGTTCGCAATCATCAACGACGCCGAGCAGAAGGGCGAGCTGAAGCCCGGGCAGACCGTCGTCGAGGCGACCTCGGGCAATACCGGCATCGCGCTGGCGATGGTCTGTGCCGCGAAAGGGCATCCGTTCGTCGCGACGATGGCGGATTCCTTCTCCGTCGAACGCCGCAAGATCATGCGCGACCTCGGCGCCAGGGTCATTCTGACGCCGGCGGCCGAGCGCGGTACGGGCATGGTCAGGAAAGCCGAAG
>JAKSCZ010000185.1 GCA_022360335.1 Pseudomonadota bacterium | reverse complement strand
TACGCGGAAGCCGTCGAACGGTCCGCTCTGTACGTTCGCCAACGTCGCCCCGACACGGTTGGTCACCGGCGGCCGGAAGCCCTGTGCATAGGTCGCAAAGACGAGCATCTCGTCATTGAGACGCCAGTCGAGAGAGGCCCGCAAGATCGTATCCGACTGGTTCAGGACGCCGTTGCTGTTCAGCTCACTGACGTCGAGCTGGCCGCTCTGGATGGCATCGAAGATCGCCTGCCCTTCCCCCGCGCCGAAGTGCGCCTGCAGCGCAGCGAGCGAGCCGTCGCCGAGCGCCGCCAGCTGGTTCGTGACATTGACGGTCGTCGTCGCACCCTTGTAGTTGTCGTCGATGTCATACCAGCGGACACCCAGTGCCAACGTCACCGAATCGGAAATGTCGTACTCGAATTGCCCGAACACCGCGATCTGTTCGGTCGTACGCGTCACATCGTTGACAAAACTGATCTCGGCCGGAAACGGGCCGCCGCCAGATCGCGTGCCTTCGGTACCGCCGCCACCGACGAGCGTCCGGCCCAGGTTCGAGAAGTACGGGCTGGCCGTCGACGCAATCTTGAACAGGCCGATGCTGGCGAGTTCCTGATCGTCATAATATACACCGGCTGTAACCCGCCACGGATTTTCTCCCGGCGTGTTGATACGGAATTCGTGGGTCACCCGCGAATTCTCGGTATCTTCCTGGTAGAACTTCTGTGGATCGAAACACTCGTCGTAGGTGCCGTTGCCCGGATAGCACACATAGTAGGCGGAGAACAGGCCGCCATTCGTGTACCACGTGTAATCGATCGTCGCATTGACCTCGCGATCCAGGTAACCGCCTGTGTACACCACGTCGAGCATCGCGAGACGGCCCTCGAGGGTCCATGTCGTCAGGCCGAAATCGTCGTCATTCCTGTCGGGCGCAAAGCGGTTGACCGAGCTTTGGCCCGACAGATTGGGGTCGTAAGCCCAGACGCCCTCGGTTTCGAGGGACTGCTGCGTGTGCTGCAGGAGCAGCTCCCATGCATCGCTCAAGTAGATCGAGGCACCGAAACGCATGCCGCTGTAAGTGGCATCGTTGAAGTCGGCCTCGACAAGCTGGTCATTGCTCGGAACCGGGATCGTCATATTCCCGGGATCCGGCAACGGCCCGCCCGATATCCGGTCGATGACGACGGTGCTGCCGTTCCAGCCACCGTTGGCCGGGTCGTTGAGCACGTTGTCGATCCAACCGCCCTGTCGGTCGTTGTACGCCGCCAGGCGCACCGCGAACCGTTCCGATACCGGCACGTTGATATACGCCTCGACCGAGTTGCTCGGGGCGCCGCCCGATGTCGTCGAATAACTCACATCGAATCCGGCCTGCAACTCCGAGTGGTCCGGCTTGTTGGTGATCAGACGCACGGTACCGGCCTGGGAACTCGCACCGAAGAGCGTGCCCTGCGGTCCCGGCAACACCTCGACACGCTTCAGGTCGGTCGCGTAGATATCGAGGTTGCGACCCTGCATGGCGACCGGTTGCTCGTCCAGGTAAAGCGCCACGGACGGCTGCAATCCCTGTACTGAGGACAGCGTGAGCACCGTTTGCGACGTCGCTGCCCCGCGAATGAATATCTCGTTCTGGCCCGGGCCCGTGCCCTGGGCCACCACGTTCGGCAGGAACTGCACGTAGTCCTGGAACGTGCCGATGCGCAGTTCTTCGAGCGAATCGCCCTGCAGCGCGGTCATTGCGACAGGCAGGTCCTGCATGGACTCCTCACGCTTGGTCGCCGTCACGACGATTTCCTCGATGGCACTCTGCGCGACAGCAGCGGCAGGGCCGAGGGCGATGGCAACAGCGGTGGCAAGCGCACACGGACGCGGCGCGGGCAGATTGACTTGCATGTGTCCCCCGATTGGCAGGTTTCCAATGATTATCAGGCGTAGCTTAAAATACTTAGGGTCGCAAGTAAACGGGGAGATCGCTTCCGGCGTCGTCACCCGGTCGGCTGGTGAAACGGCCTGATTATTGATACTTTTCGTTTTTCCCGGTCGGCCGTTCCGACCGTTAGTCAGCTAACTTTCATCCATTTGCAAGCTAAGTATTCTCACGCGCCCGCCAGTGACCAGATTCCACTAC
>JAKSCZ010000275.1 GCA_022360335.1 Pseudomonadota bacterium | reverse complement strand
GGGCATCATCATCAACAATGCGATCGTGCTGCTGGACCGGATCGCCATCGAGAGACGCGACTTCGGCCGCTCCCAGGCCGACGCCGTGATGCATGCCTGCCAGCAGCGGATGCGTCCCATCCTCCTGACCACGGCCACGACGGTTCTCGGCATGACGCCGCTGCTCTGGGGCGGAACCGCGATGTTCAAGCCGATGGCCATTACGATCATCTTCGGCCTGGCGTTCGCGACCTGCCTTACCCTGCTGGTCGTGCCGGTCCTGTATTCGATGTTCTTCCGCGTCTCGTTCGCCAGACAGCCGACGCCTTGACAGCGACCGTTTCGGCCACGTCTTTGCCAAATATCGGCAAATTGGCTAGACTGACAGTGAAACGTTTAACTTCCGATCCGTCAGATGGCCAAAAAGACAGTCTTGATCGACTCCGATTTCCACACGCTTGCGGACGACCACGAGGCGCTGTTGATGGTCGCCGGTTATCACAAGACCGGCAACCTCGATCTCCTCGGCGTAACGACCGTAACCGGCAATACCTGGGCGAGAACGGGCGCAGACCACGCCGCTCAGGCCATCCGACGCCCCGGGCTGAAGGGGCTACCCGTCGCTGAAGGGGCAGGGCAGCCACTGCTGCATCGCCAGTCCGACTTTGCCCATCGATCGAGACTGTACGGCGCGGCTTTCGGCGGCGCGTGGGGAAATGCGAACCTGCTCGAGAAACAAGCGTCGCCACGGCCGGACGCCGTGCACGGCGGGCGTCACGCCGTCTTCTTTCTGATCGATCAGATCCGGCAGTCGGATGCGCCGGTGACGCTTCTGGCCATCGGTCCGATGACGAACATCGCGCTGGCGCTGCGCATTGCGCCCGACATTCGCGGCAACATCGCAAGTGTCGTCTGCATGGGCGGCGCCTTCTTCGTTCCGGGGAACGTCACACCGTCGGCAGAATTCAACTGGTGGTTCGATCCGGAGGCGGCCGCCATCGTACTGGAGGAGGACCTGGAGTTGCTGATCGTCCCTCTGGACGCAACCGACAAGGTCGTGCTGGACTTCGAGCGATACCGGCGTTGGTCGAGAGAATTCGCGGATCACGATGTCTTTACGCATTTCCACGGGCCGAAATTCGTTTCCGTTTTCGAGAAGGATCCCGGATTTACGTTGCCCGCGTGGGACGCACTTGCGGCCGCGTGCCTGCTCGATGAGCGCATTGCGAGCAGGCAGGACTCGTTCTGGGTATCCGTCGACTGCTCGGAGGGCCCGAGCTACGGGCGTGTTGTCGCCTATTCGGATGCCAGGGAATTCAACCTGGAAACGCCGAGGCGGAAACCCGCACGGATCGTGTTGGAGGCGGACGGCGATCGCTTCTGGGCGCTGTACGAGTCCCTGGTGTTCGCCCCGGCGGACGGGAGCAGTTGATGGCCGCAATTCAGGCAATCCTGGGGATCGGAACGGTGCTCGCCGTGGCGACGCTGCTGTCGCGTTCGCGACGGCAAGTCTCCTGGAAGATCGTCGGCATCGCGCTGGCGGGCCAGGCGGTCACCGGCGCGCTGTTCCTGCACATCGAGTGGGCGAAGCAGTTCCTCGTGTACGTAACGGTCTTCGCCAAGTCGATCGAAGCCGCGACACAAAAAGCCACCGCGTTCGTTTTCGGTTACGTCGGCAGCGCCGAATTGCCGTTTGAAGCGATCCCGGGCAAGTCGACTTTCATCTTCGCGTTCCAGGTATTGCCCGTCATCATGGTCATCGGTGCCTTGTCCGCCATGTTGTGGCATTGGCGAGTCCTGGGATCCGTCGTCGCGGTCGGCGCCTGGCTGGCGCGCAAGACCCTCGGTGTCAGCAGTCCGGTCGGGTTCGCGGCCGTGGCGAATGCGTTTCTCGGCATGATCGAGGCGCCGCTGCTGATCAAGCCGTACCTGTCCCGCATCAGTTCCCCGGAGCTGTTCGCCGTGATGGCCGTCGGCATGTCGACCATAGCCGGCGGTACGGCCGTCATCATCAGCGGTCTCATGCACACGGACCCCGCGGCGTTCGCGAATCTCGTCACGGCGACCCTGATGAACGTGCCCGGGGCGCTGGCCCTTGCACTGATGCTGTTTCCCGCGATCAATGGCGAGACGCGCAGCGATGAGACCGTGAGCATCGAGACGCCCTACCGGAGTACGATGGACGCCCTGGTGGCCGGCACGGCGGACGGCGTCAAGATCTTCGTCAACGTCGTCTCGCTGTTGATCGTATTCGTGACCCTCGTGGCGCTCATCGACGGCTTGCTGGGCCTTTTCCCCGGCGAGCTGTCGCTCGCGAAGATGCTCGGTTACCTGCTCGCGCCGGTTGCCTGGCTCATGGGCATCTCACCGGCCGAGATTCTGGATGCGGCTTCCATCCTCGGCACCAAGGTTGCCGTCAACGAACTGGTCGCGTACGCGGCGCTCGCGGAGAGCTACGGCCAATTCTCGGACCGCACCCATTTCATCCTGACGTTCGCGCTCTGCGGCTTCGGCAACTTCGGCAGCCTGGCGATCATGATCGGCGGCGTCAGCGCCATGGCCCCCGAACGGCGCGACGAGATCATTCGCTTCGGCTTGTGGGCATTGCTGGTGGCGTTCATGACGAACTGTCTGACGGCGGCTATCGCGTCGCTGCTGTACTGGTGACGGAGGATTCGCATTGGCAATAGATCCAGCCAGGCCGGCCTTTGTCACGTTTACGGGCGTCGACGATGCCGCGCTCGTGAAAGGCATGGTGGAGCTCAGTCAGCGGTACCCGATCGAATGGGGCGTATTGATCGATCGTGAGCAGGCCGGCAGACCGCTCTTCCCGAGCGCGCAGCAGATCGATCGCTTCCGCTCGGCCGGCGTGCGCCTGTGCGCACATATCTGCGGTATCTATGCACGGGAAATCGCGGGCGGCCTGAACCCGGACCTCAATCTCGCCGGGTTCTCCCGCATTCAGGTGAACCACGGGAGGGCCGGGGCCGACGAGGACGTCGTCAATGCCGTCAGCCGTTACGCGGCGCAACAGGGCGTGCGCGGCGTGC
>JAKSCZ010000440.1 GCA_022360335.1 Pseudomonadota bacterium | reverse complement strand
GGTCACGCTCGGCACGGCCCTGCCGATCAGCTGGTCGAGCGTCAGGTCCTTGTCGTCGAGGAACCTGCCGAGTCCGTCGACGAGATCGTCGATGATCCGGAAGCCGTAGACCATGGCCGCCGTACAGACCTGGACCGTGCTTGCGCCGAGCGCGAGGAAATCGACGCCGTCGCGCCAATCGGTAACGCCGCCGATCCCCGAGATCGGCAGCTCGTTCGTGTCGGCGTTGCGCGCGATCTCGGCGACCATGTTCAGCGCGATCGGCTTGACGGCTTCGCCGCAGTAACCGCCGTGCGTACCCATGCCGTCCGTCGTCGGGTACATGCTCAGCGAATCGTAGTCGACCCGCATGATCGAATTGATCGTGTTGATCAGCGACACCGCATCGGCGCCGCCGTCCAGTGCGGCCTTCGCGGGCGGCACGATGTTCGTGACGTTGGGCGTGAGCTTGACGATGACGGGAATCGACGCCGCCGCTTTGGCCCATTCGGTCGCCATTCGAATGTACTCGGGCACCTGGCCGACGGCGGATCCCATGCCGCGCTCGGACATGCCGTGCGGGCAGCCGAAGTTGAGCTCGAACGCATCGCAGCCCGTGTCCTCGATCATCGGCAGGTATTTCGCCCAGCTCTCCTCGTTCATCGGCAGCATGACCGATACGACGAGCGCGCGGTCGGGCCAGTCTTTCTTGACCTGCCGGATCTCGTCGAGGTTCGTTTCGAGCGGACGGTCGGTGATCAGCTCGATGTTGTTGAAACCGATGACGCGCCGCTCGTTGCTGTGCAGTGCGGCGTACCGCGGTCCGCTGACGTTGACGATCGGCGGGCCGGCCTCGCCGAGCGTCTTCCAGACCGCACCGCCCCAGCCGGCCTCGAACGCGCGGTTGACGTTGTATGCCTTGTCGGTCGGCGGAGCTGAAGCGAGCCAGAACGGGTTCGGCGACCGGATGCCGAGGAATTCGTTGCAAAGTTCAGCCATCGTCGTCCTCCCGGAGACGGCGGTCGATGTCGATCGCCGCCAGCTTGCCGTGTTGCACTGCGGTGACGGTCAGGTCGTCGCCTCCGGCGACGCAGTCGCCGCCGGCCCAGACCTTGTCGAGCGACGTCCTGTGGCTTTCGTCCACGACGATACGACCGTTCTCGAGCCGGAGTCCCTCGATGCCGTCCATGCGCTGGCCGATCGCCTTGAACACCATGTCGGCGTACAGCACGAATTTGCCGCCGCCGGTATCGAACTCGACGCCCGTGACGTGATCGCTGCCGAGGATGCGCTTCGGCGGGGCGCGGTGGTGTATGGACACGCCGCTCGTCTGCGCGAGCGCCTGTTCGAACCCGCTGGCGCTCATGTTCTCCGGGCCGCGCCGGTACACCATGTGGACCTGCTCGGCGCCGAGGTGGCGGCTCTGCACGGCGATATCGATCGCGGTCATGCCGCCGCCGATGACGACGACGGTCTTGCCGACGGGGAGCGTGCCCTTGTTCCGGGCCTGGCGCAACTCGGCGATGTAGTCGATCGCATTGACGACGCCTTCCAGGTCCTCGCCGTCGATGCCGAGGTCGTTCGAGCGGCCGAGCCCGATGCCGAGGAAGACGGCGTCGAACTGCCCGACCAGCTCGGGCAGGCTCACGTCCCCGCCGAGTGCGACGCCGTTGCGGACCTCGATGCCGCCGATCGCCAGGATGTAGTCCACTTCCGTTTGTGCGAAATCGTCGACGGTCTTATAGGCGGCGATACCGTATTCGTTGAGCCCGCCGAGCTTCTCGTCGCGGTTGAAGACGACGACCTCGTGCCCGAGCGCGGCGAGCCGGTGTGCGCACGACAGGCCCGCCGGTCCGCCGCCGACGACGGCGACCGTTTTGCCGCTCGGTGCGGCGCGCGGGAACAGCTGGATGCCGGCGTCGATGACCGGGTCGGTCGCATAGCGCTGCAGTGCGCCGATCTCGACCGGTTTTTCCTCGTGCGTGTTGCGCACACAGGCTTCCTCGCAGAGCACCTCGGTCGGGCAGACGCGCGCGCACATGCCGCCCATGATGTTCTCGCTGAGGATCGTGTGCGCGGAGCCCCGGATATTGTCCGAGCGGATCTTCCGGATGAACGCCGGGATGTCGATGCCCGTCGGGCAGGCGGCCGTACACGGCGCGTCGAAACAGAAGTAACAGCGATCGGCCTCGATCAGCGCTTCCGGCCGGCCGAGCGGCGGATGCAGGTCGCCGAAGTTCGCCTCGATCTCGTCTTTCCCGAGACGGTGCGCGCGGATGTCGGGCGTCTCGGACATCAACGTTTCACGGGCACGGGCGTTGCGAGTTCGCGCTGGATGTTCAGGGCGCTGTAGAAGTCGGCGTACGGCGGCCGCTCGACGTAGCGGCCCGCGCCGCGTTCGACGTCGAGCTTGCCGTCGGCCCAGACCACCTTGCCGCGGCTGATCGTGTGCGAGGCGCCGCCTTTGACGTCCATAGCTGCGAAGATGTTGTAGTCGGCGTTCTGGTGGTCGGTCTTCGTCGAGATCGTCTTGGTCGCCTCG
>JAKSCZ010000479.1 GCA_022360335.1 Pseudomonadota bacterium | reverse complement strand
AGAACATGTAGTTCGTGAAGAAGGTATTCAGGAACTCGGTTGCGATCTCGAGTTCGGGCGCAACGAGGCTGTTGTTGCGGATCTCGCCGGGCGGTGCGTAGAACGGGCTGAAAAAGTTGAATACCGATGGCGACTGCAGCGGACCCTGCCCGAAGACGATGTACGACGCCGCCAGCGGGTATCGTCCACTGCGCGAGCTTGCGTCGTAGGCCCTGAAGAGTTGCGTCAGGCGCAGGAGCGGCTCCTTCAGCTTGCCGTCGATCTCCACCGGCATGGCCGGGCGCGCTTCGGGGTCCAGCAGGATCGCCCTGACGACGGCGCCGAGGTCGCCGCGCTCGCCGAAGCCATTGTCGTTGAAGACCTCGGCGACGCGCCGTACGTATCCGGGTGACGGATTGCTCGTCGTCAGGCGCTGGATCAGGCGAATCGCCATGAACGGCCCGACGTTGGCGTGGTTGAAGACGTTGTCGAGCGCGTCGGAGAGGTCCTGCTCGCCCGTCTGCCCCGCCGGCAGGACGGTATCGTTCAGGAGTTGCTTCGGCCCGGTATCGTGAAACCGGGCCCAGTGGTCCATCGGCGAATACTGGCTGGCCCGCGGCAGGAAGAAGGGGTTCGGATGAAACGTGTCCGCCCCCGACCACGTCCACCCCGTGAACACGTGCGCGAAGCCCTCGATCGTCGCCTGGTCGTAGGTCGGCAGCGGCTGATTCGTCACCGGGTCGAGCTTCTCGGAACCGTCGATATTCAGCTCGACGAGACCGATCGAGAACAGTTGCATGAGCTCGCGAGCGTAGTTTTCGTCGGGCCGAATGTTCAGCGCGGGATTCGGCTTCTCGTTACCGAGCATGCTCAGATACACGCCCATCGCCGGATGCAGCGTCACATCCTCGATCAGGTCACGGTAATTGCCGAATGCACTCTCGACGAGCAGGTCGTAGAAGTCCGCTACGGCGAACGGGTATTGCTGCAGCGCGCCGAGCTGCGACACGACCATGATCTCGGACAGCGCGAACGCAACGCGCTGGCGCAGCTGGTCTTCGCCCCACAGCGAGTTCCGGAACCAGATGTCGACCCGGTCCGTGTGCAGCTCGCCCATGAACTGCGGCGGCGGCAGAGAAAGCATGTGCGCCATTTGCAGCGACGGCGTCCTGCGCATCTGGTCGTCGATCCAGGCCTCGAAGCGCATCGCGACGACGCGATCGGCTTCGTCTTCGGTGGCACCGAACGTCGCCTGGTTCAGGAACTGGAAGGCCTCCGCCCGGGTGATCGGCGGCGGCGGCGGCGGCGCGCCTCCGTCGCCGCCCGCGCCGCCGCTGCACCCGGCGAGGCCGAGAATCAACGACGCCAGCAGGGAAACGCTGCGATGTCCGGTCATGTTCGGTCCCGTCCCCGTCCGTCGGCGACTTGCCGAATTCGGGCCATAGTAACGCGCTTCGTCGCTTGCGGTTGACCCGATCAGCAGCGGACGCGCCGCATCGATGCCCGGGCGATGCGGACCGGCGCCTTATGTCAATCGCGCAAGCGCGGAATCAGGCGCAATCTTCGACCGGCGGCGGGAACGCGGAACTGCCCACACGACAACCCGTGGGCGTAAGGTGCAGGTTCAGGGAGATCGAGTCGTCGCAGCCGGTCGGGCGGAACACGAGTACGATCGCGACGCCGTGCGCGTCCGCGTCATCGCGGTTACTGACCCCGGCATCGCATTCGACCACGAAGCGGTCGTCGGCGAATGCGCCGAGGTCGTTGAGACAGCAGAGGTAGGTCAATACCTGCGCACGCACACGCCGAGCCAGGTTCTCGTTGCCCGGTTCGAACACGGCCCAGCGGGCGGCGGCCGCGATCGTGCTCACGATTTGCAGGCAAAGTCGCCTGACGGGCAGCTTCGCGAACATGCGGTGCGCTTCGGAGCCGAGACTCATCGTCACCGATCCGCTGATACGGGCCCGGCCGGCCGGGCCGCCGGCGATAACGTTCAGGCCGGCGCGGTGCAGTACCCGTGCGTCGTCATCCTGCACCTCGAATGCCGGGACGAGATTACGCTGCAGTCCCAGGCCCGGCCGGTCGAGGTCGTCCCATGCCCCGCGCGTCCGGTCCAGTTTGCAAAGCAGGCCGGCGATCGCACCGCCCACGGACCGCGCGACGTCGTCGTCATCGCGCCGTAACATGCGCGGGAAGTAACCCAGCATGTTCGGGCTCGCATAGCCGAGGTCCCTGACGCCGCGCGCGGCCTTCGACGGGGTCGTCCACTCGGCGCGGGGATCGACGACGAGGATCGCGCGCCGCTCGCGGCAATACTGCTCTGCCGCCAGCACGGCAGCGGGCCCGGTGTCGAGGCGCTTGCCGGGAGGCGGCAGGTACAGCACATCGAAGTTCTCGACCCGCTCGAGCGCAAACAGGCCCGTGCGGTGCGCGCGCGAGCCGATCAGATCGTAATCGGACAGCTCGGTCCCGTCGGTTCCCGCCTGGACGTGGTCGACGTACATCGAGCCGATACGGCCGCCGCCGTCCACGGTACGCTCCGGGCGATGTGACGGGTACGGATGCTCGACACGCGCAAGCGTCGATGTCAGAAGCGCGTCGCCGACGAAACGGGCGGACTTCTCCCTGT
>JAKSCZ010000350.1 GCA_022360335.1 Pseudomonadota bacterium | reverse complement strand
CGGGTTGTGGGCGTAGTCGAGAATGACGCGGAACGGGTGCTCGTCGTAGATATTCATGCGGCCCGGCGCCTGGAAGAACGTCGAATCGAAGGTCCGCAGGCCCTGGCGGATGTCTTCGAGACTGATGTCCGTGTTGTAGGCGAGCGCGGCCGCGAACATCGCGTTCTGCACGTTGTGCAGGGCACGGCCCTCGATCGTCGCCGGGATCAGGTGCGTCCACACGAGCGGCGTGTGGGTCTCGTTGTCGTAGATCGTGATCATGTGGCCGTTCATGCCTTGTTCGAGCACGAACGCCTGGCCGCCGGCCCGGATGTGGCGTTTCACCAGCGGGTGTGCCGGGTTCATCGTGACGTAGGAAATCGTCTCCGCGTCGGTGTGGTCGGCCATCTGCAGGCACAGGGGATCGTCGGCGTTGAGCACCGCCGCGTCGGTGGCGATCTCTATCGGCACACGCTTCACGTCGGCGAGCTGTTCGAGCGTGTCGATGCCGCGCAGCCCGAGGTGATCCGCGGCCACGTTGAGGCAGCCCGCGACGTTGCACTCCTGGAAACCGAGGCCGCTGCGCAGCATGCCGCCGCGGGCGGTTTCCATGACGGCGGCATCGACGGACGGATCGCGCAGGATCATCTGCGCCGAAACCGGACCGGTCATGTCGCCCGGCACCGAGAGCTTGCCGTCGATGTAGACGCCGTCGGTCGAGGTCAGGCCGACCGTTCGGCCCGACATCTTGAGGATGTGCGCGAGCATGCGCGAAGTCGTCGTCTTGCCGTTGGTTCCCGTCACTGCGGCGATCGGGATCCGGCTCGGCGCGTCGGGCGGAAAGAGCATGTCGATCACGGGGCCGGCGACGTCGCGCGGCGTGCCCTCGCTCGGTGCGACGTGCATGCGGAACCCGGGGCCTGCATTGACCTCGCAGATGCCGCCGCCGGCGTCCCGGTAGGACTCGGTGACGTCCCTGGTCAGGAAATCGACGCCGCCGATATCCAGACCGATCGCATTGACCGCACGGATCGCCATCTCGCGATTGTCGGGATGAATCGTGTCGGTCACGTCGATGGCGGTACCGCCGGTCGACAGATTTGCGGTCGAGCGCAGGTACACGGTCTCGCCCTTGTTCGGAATCGTGTCCCGGCCGTAACCGAGTTTCGCGAGGAGACGCTCGGCCTGGTGATCGAACTCGAGGCGCGTGAGCACCTTCTCGTGGCCCACGCCGCGGCGCGGGTCTTCGTTGACGATGCCGACGAGTTCCTCGATCGTGTGCCTGCCGTGCCCGACGACGTGCCCGGGCACGCGTTTGGCCGCCGCGACCAGTTCGCCGTTGACGACCAGCAAGCGGTGGTCGAAGCCCTCGATGTAGCTCTCGACGATGACCGTGCGTCCGTATTCGCCGGCCTTCCCGAAGCCGGCTTCGACTTCCTCCGGCGTCTTGAGATTGATCGCGACGCCGCGGCCGTGATTGCCGGCGAGCGGCTTCAGTACGACCGGATAGCCGATGCGCTCGGCGGCGCGCACCGCTTCGCGTTCGGTCCGCACGAGCGTCTGCTGCGGTACGGGCAGCCCGAGGTCGCGCAGGATTTCGTTGGTCTCTTCCTTGTCCGAGGCGAGCTCGACCGCGATGTTGCTGGTGCGCCCCGTCGTCGTCGCCTGGATACGTTGCTGGAAGCGGCCGTGGCCGAACTGTACCAGCGAGTAACGATTCAGCCTGAGCCACGGGATGTTGCGTTCCTCGGCCGCCTTGACGAGCGAGGCCGTGCTCGGACCGAATGCGCGGCGCTGCGCGTAGCGGATGAAGCGATCGCGCTCCTCGTCGAAGTCCCAGTCGCCGCCGGGCGCTCCGTCGATCGTCAGTTTTTCGGGCAGCAGGCTGCCGATCAGCTCGACGGCCAGCTTGCTCGCCTGTCTGCCGACCGCGGCGTCCTGGTACTGGAATACCATGTTGTAGACGCCGGGTCGCCCGTCGATCGAGCGCGTGCGGCCGAAGGTGACGTCCGAACCGGCGACGACCTGCAATTCGATCGCCACGTGCTCCATGACGTGCCCCATCCACGTCCCCTCGCCTTCGCGCAGGCGGCGCACGAAGCCCCCGGGTTCCTTGTAAGAGCAACCGTGCTCGTGCAGACCCGGCAGCGCGTCCAGCAGCGGCTCGATGAAGTCGTCGCCGAGGCGCACCGTCGGCCATGCTTCGAGTTCGCCGAGATCGATGACGTGGCGAATGACCGGAAAACGGGCAAACAGGTTCGGTCCGACGTAGACGTTCGTACTTTCTATTCTCATTCTGCGTACGCCTCGCGCGTCGCGATCTCGAAACGCCCCCCGGCGACGAGGATGTGAAGCTTCACGCCGATCAGGCTCACGGGCTCGCCGCGGCGAGCCTGATCCATCGAAGAATACTTCAAATCGCTCGGGTCGATGAGCGTTATGCCGCCGCTGCCGACGACTTCGAGCTCGTCGCCGGGCTTGATGAAGGCGGCCGTGTCCTCGTCGAGCCCGAGGCCGACGGCGAACGGGTTGTACGCCAGCGCCGTCAGCAGGCGGCCGAGGCGGTCGCGCTGGCGGAAGTGCTGATCGATGACGAAGTTGTTGGTCAGCCCCAGACCCGGCGCCATCGTCACCATGTCGGGGGTCGGCGTGCTGCCCTCGTGGCCGCCCGCGATCATGTGCTCGGGCATGAAAGCGGCACCCGCCGACGTGCCGGCGACGTGCATGCCCTCGGCATTGCGTCGCCGGATCGCCTGGGCGATCGCCGTGCCGCCGATCGTCGTGGACAGCCGCAACTGGTTGCCGCCGGTCATGAAGACGCCGTCGCATTTCTCGATGTAGTCGAGGTCCTTGTCGGACTGGCAGTCTTCGCGTGTCACGAAATGCAGGACGCGCGCGTGTTTACAGCCGAGCTTGCGAAACAGCTTCTCGTAGTTGCGGCCCGTGTCCTCGAGCTCGGAGGCTGTCGGAATGATGCCGATGCGCGACTCCTTGCCGCCGCAGACGTCCACGAAGCGATCGAGGATTTCCGGATTGTTGAGTTTTTCTTCTGCGCCGCCGATCGGAATGATGTAGCCGCGGTCGGTGCCGTGGATGCTGTCGGAGGGGCTCATGGGCGGCTCGCTGAGAAAAAAAGGCCGGTATTTTACACGAGAAACGGGCAAATCCTGCTCCCGTTGCTGCAAAATACCGCCCGTGAAAACGACCAAACTACCGCTGGGACGCGATAGCGAGTATCCGCACAAGTACGCACCGGAAGTCCTCTGCCCCATCGCCCGCAGCGACAGCCGCGCGTCGCTGGGAATCGCCGGCCCGCCGCCGTTTGCGGGCGTGGACGTCTGGAATGCCTGGGAGCTGAGCTGGCTCGCGGACAACGGTCACCCGAAGGTGGCCGTTGCCGAGATCCGGGTGCCGGCCGGGTCCGCCAAGCTCATCGAGTCGAAGTCGCTGAAACTCTATCTCGGCTCGTTCGCCATGTCCCGGTTCGCGGATGCGGCGCATGTCGTAAAAACGATCTCGGCCGACTTGTCGGAGTGCGCGGGCGCAGCGGTGGAGATTACGCTCGATCCGGACGTCGGGATCGCATCGCTGGGCGGGACCTGTATCGACGGGCTCGATGCCGACTGCGATACGTGGGAGGTCGATGCGAACCTTCTCGCCGCCGACGAACGGCTCGTGGTCGGGGAGTGCCTGCACAGTCACCTGTTGCGCAGCCTGTGCCCCGTGACCGCGCAGCCCGACGCGGGCAGCGTCGAAGTCCGGTACGAGGGCCCGCGGATCGACCCGGTCTCGTTGTTGCGCTATATCGCTTCTTTTCGCGAGCACCGCGATTTTCACGAAGCCTGCGTCGAGCGCATGTTCGTCGACATCATGAAGCGCTGCGCGCCGACCAGTCTGAGCGTCTACGCACGCTACCAGCGCCGCGGCGGTATCGACATCAATCCTTATCGATGCAGCCGCGGGAAACGCCCCGAGAATACGCGCCTGTGGCGCCAGTAGTCAGGCCTCGCCGATATCTTCGGGCGGGATGTCGTGGCCCCGGTCCTTTTTGGCGCCGAGGTAACGGCGGTTACTGTCCGTCACTCCCGTCACGTGCTTGACCCGGGTGATGCCCTTCAAGCCGTGATCTTGCAGGTCCTG
>JAKSCZ010000316.1 GCA_022360335.1 Pseudomonadota bacterium | reverse complement strand
GGCACCGTCGAGCAGGCCTACGCGTTCAATTGCCCACTGCGCGCCGCGGCCGGCCGGGCACCTGCACACGAGCTCGGGGTGTCGACGACTCCCGGCGTCGTCCTCGAGTCGATGAAGAAGGCCGAAGACGGCAACGGCTATATCGTCCGGGTGTACGAGGCGCACGGCGGCCGGCAGCGGGCCGCCATCGAACTCGGCATGGCGGTCGCTGCGGTCGAGGCCGTCGATCTGATGGAAAGGCCGTCGGACGCGGAAGGACCGGTCGAGATCGCGGACCGCTCGTCGATCCGCTTCTTCATCAAGCCGTACGAGATACGGACGTTCCGGCTGGCTTTCGCTGCGCAGTGAGGACGGCGGTTTGCGAAGAAACCGGCACCGGAGCGCCGCCATGACCGGCACCGCCGGGCAGGATCCGCGGCCGGGTTTCGAGGCCGTATCGAACGATGCGCCGAAGCGCCTGACCCGCAGGCAGATCGACGACTACAACGAGCTGGGCTATGTCGGCGGGCTCGACGTATTCACGTCGGCGGAAGTGCACGCCAATCGTGCGTCTTTCGACCGCTTGCTCGACGGCATCGGCGAGTCCAATGCCTATGCGATCAACTGCTTCCAGGGCCGTTCGAGAACGATCTGGGACCTGTGCACCGACGAACGCATCCTCGACTGCGTCGAAGACATCCTCGGCCCGGACATCGTCTGCTGGGCATCGCACTATTTCTGCAAAATGCCGCACGATCCGGTCACGGTCCCCTGGCATCAGGACGCGCCGTACTGGCACCTGGCGCCGGCGCGGACCGTAACCGCCTGGCTCGCGATCGACGACTCCGACGAAGAAAACTCGGCCGTGCGGTTCATCCCGGGCACGCACAGGCTGGGCTTCATCGAGCACGGAGAAAGCAGAGACTCGACCGTCCTCGGCCTCGAGATCGAGAATGCAGAGGAACTGGGCGACGTGATTTCGAACGACCTGCGCGCCGGGCAGATTTCCCTGCATGCCGACACGCTCGCCCACGGATCGTTGCCGAACACGTCGTCCCGCCGCCGCTGCGGCCTTACAATCCGGTATTGCGCACCGTCGGTCGGCTTCACCGACGACGACTGGGCGCGCGGCGTCGAGAGCATCGTCTGCCGGGGCAGCGCGGACGGCACGCACTGGCGCCACGTCGAACGGCCGGACGGTGACGACCTGAGCGCTCTGGGGGCGCCGCTCAACATCGGCGGTAACTGATTTCGCGCTCACTGCTCAAATAGGAGTTACATCAATGCGACAAGCTAGATTGCTGGTAATCGGAGCGGCGGCGTTCGTTAGCGCATCGTGCGGCTCCGACGGTTCGGGTTTCAGCCCGACCGCGGACGACCGGGACCCCTCGGTTGCCCGGCTCTGGAACGAGGTCGTGCTCGGCGCCATACGAGACGACTTCGCCCGCCCGACGGTGCACGCGCGCAACCTGTTTCACACGTCGGCGGCCATGTACGACGCCTGGGCGGTCTTCGACGCCACGGCTTCCACCTGGCTGTTGGGCAAGACGATCGGCGGGTTCAGCTGCGACTTCGGGAACTATGCCGCGCCCAGGGATGCGCATCCCGCACGCGAGGCGGCCGTCAGTTTCGCCGTATACCGCCTGATCGAACACCGTTTCGTCGACTCCCCCGGCACGATCGACATCATGATGGCCGCGGACGGCCTCATGACGTCGCTCGGTTTCGATCCTGCCGACACGTCGCTCGACTACGGCGGCGGATCGGCCGCAGCGCTGGGCAATTACATTGCCGACTGCTACATCCGGTTCGGGATGCAGGACGGCGCCAACGAGGCGAACGACTATGCGAACGAGTTCTACACGCCCGTCAATCCGCCGGTCCTGCCGGAGCAGCCGGGGAATCCCGATATCGTCGACATGAACCGCTGGCAGCCGATCGAACTGACTCTGTTCATCGACCAGTCCGGCAACCCGATCAACACGACCCCGGAATTCCTGAGCCCGGAATGGGGCCAGGTCGAACCGTTCGCGCTGACCGACTCGGACAAAACGACGTACACGCGGGACGGCTTCGACTACGAGGTCTATTTCGACCCGGGCATGCCGCCGACGTTCGACGGCCCTCTGTTCGCCGAGTACCGGTGGGGCTTCGAGCTCGTCGCGATCTGGGCGTCGCATCTCGATCCGTCCGACGGCGTGATGGTCGACATTTCGCCGGCGAGCCTCGGGAACATTCGGAGTTATCCCGCCGACCCCGGCGAATACCCGCTCTTCTACGACCTGTTCGACGGCGGCGACGGCAGCCGGGGCTACGCCCAGAACCCGGTCACGGGCGCCCCCTACGACGCGCAGCTCGTGCCGCGGGGCGATTATGCCCGCGTGCTGGCCGAATTCTGGGCCGACGGGCCGGATTCCGAGACGCCGCCCGGGCACTGGTTCGTCATACTGAACGAGGTCAACGATCACCCCGAGCTGCTGCGGCGCTTCGAGGGCGCCGGCGAGGAACTGGGGCCGCTCGAGTGGGACGTCAAGGCGTACTTCGCGCTCGGCGGCGCGATGCACGACTCGGCCATTGCGGCGTGGGGCATCAAGGGATACTACGACTACGTCAGGCCGCTGTCGGCGATTCGGGCCATGGCGGACCTCGGACAGGGTTCGGACCCGATGCTGCCGAGTTACCATACCGACGGTATTTCCCTGGTGCCCGGCTACATCGAGCTCGTCGAGGCGGGCGACCCGCTCGAGGGCGCCGCGGGCGAGCACGGCGGCAAGATCAAGCTACGCTCGTGGCGCGGTCCGGACTACATCGCCGACCCCGACACGGACGTGGCGGGCGTCGGCTGGATCCTCGCCGAGAACTGGTGGCCGTACCAGCGCCCGTCGTTCGTGACGCCGCCCTTCGCGGGTTACGTCTCCGGTCATTCCACGTACTCCCGCGCCGGCGCCGAAGTGCTGACCGCGCTGACCGGAAGCGAGTACTTTCCGGGCGGCATGAGCGGCTTCGAAATCGCGGCGAACGAGTTTCTCGTCTTCGAGGACGGCCCGAGCATCGACATGACCCTGCAGTGGGCGACCTATCGGGACGCGTCGGATCAGTGCAGCCTGTCGCGTATCTGGGGCGGCATACACCCGCCCGCGGACGACATTCCGGGGCGGCTCATCGGCGAGCAGATCGGTATCCACGCCTTCGATCTCGCGCGCGACTATTTCAGCGGCGCACCCTAAGGTCCCGTGACGCGAGGCCCGGCGTATCTCAGATGACGATTGCCGCGCCGGGCTCCAGGATCTCGCGCACGACGCTCATGGCCGTGATCGCCGACGAGCGCGGGTTGTCCGGCAGCGGCCTGCCTTCGATACGGAACTCGCAGCGACCGAAGTCGCCCTCGGCGACGATCTCGTGCACGTTGCGTTGCGCGTCCGGATCGGCGATGAGCTCGACCGAGGTATCGTCGAATCCGATGCCCGCGAGTGCGACCGACGCGGCGACGTTCGCATTTTTGGGGTACTCGAGCGCCGCGTTGCGGGCGCTGCCGCTGAAGTGCACGGCGGCCGCGGACAGCGAATCGAGATCGAGCTTCGATTCGGCCGCGGAGCCGCG
>JAKSCZ010000511.1 GCA_022360335.1 Pseudomonadota bacterium | reverse complement strand
GGCGTACTCGAACTTTCGCGCCCAGTCACCCAGGGTATCGACGCCGGCCCGGAACGCCCTGCGTCTGGTCTCGTCATCGTCGTGGCCGTAATCCGCGAGGATCCGCAGGAGGCCGACGGCGGAGCGCCGGATTTCGTCGCGACCGGGTCGCCGGGCGCGTTTGCGCCGCGCCGGTTCGGCAAACTGCCCCAGGCTGCTCGTCAGGATGCGGTAGAAGCAGTATTCGTACAGGTCGATACGGCCGTCGACCTCGATCATTCGCATCGCCAGCGAGACGAGATACGAAAGCTCCGCTTCCGGGCGCAGCTTGAGCGTGGGGAAGGCGATCTCGAGCAGCGGCAGGCGGTACTCGGTGCCGGCTTTCAGGATCTCGTCGTAGTAACGACGCAGCCGGCCGGCGCGATCGGCGCCGAGCTGTTCTCCAGCCAGGGCGAGTTGCCTGTCGACGACACGCCCGGATCGATCGAGCACGAGAGCGATTGTCAGCAGGTAGGCGAACTCCGTCGAGTGCGCGGCACCGTACAGCGACTCGGGAATCGATCCGCGAAGGTGGCGTGCGTATTCGACGTGCTCGACCCCGGGTTCGCCGACCGTGTCGGCGATCGATCCGGCGCGAACCCTTTCGCCGCCGGCGGCGACAGCGGCCGTGACCTCGCTGGCCGGGCCGCCGGCGGCTGCGGCTCGCGGGTAGACCCGGCTGCGCGTGCGCTGCGGATCGAGCGCGCGCAGCTCCGACGCATCGAAACCCGGATCGAGCGCCCGGATGCGTTCCACGAGCGGCGGGTGCGTTGCATACAAGCCGGCCAGCGAGGCGCCGGCGCCGAACAGCATATGGCTGACTTCTTCGGGGTCCGTGGCATTGATCGTGGAGCCGTGCTCGTAGCCGCCGATCTTCTTCAGGGCGCCGGCGATGCCGTCGGTTTGCCGCGTGAATTGCACCGCCGACGCATCGGCCAGGAATTCGCGCTGCCGCGATACGCCCGCCTTTATGACGCGCGCCATGAACATTCCGATCGCGCCGAGGATCGTCATTCCGAATCCCAGGGCGAGGACGACGATCGCGGTCCGGCCGTCGTCGACGTGGCGCCCGCCGCGCAGGATCAGGCGGCCGATCAATGCCAGACCCATGATGCCGAACAGGACGCCCATCAGGCGGATGTTGAGCCGCATGTCGCCGTTCAGGATGTGGCTGAATTCGTGCCCGATCACGCCCTGCAATTCGTCGCGACTGAGCATCTCGAGGGCACCGCGCGTCACGGCCACGGCCGCGTCGCCCGGCGCGGACCCCGCCGCGAAGGCATTGATGCCGCTCTCCTGCTCGAGGACGTAGATGTCCGGGACCGGCACGCCCGATGCGATCGCCATTTCCTCCACGACGTTGCGAAGTCGCCGGCGCAGCGGATCGTTGACCTCGGCAGGCACCGGCGTACCGCCCATGTCGCGCGCGACGCGGCCGCCGCCCGACGACAGCGCAACCGTCCTGGAGACGCTCGCGCCGAGGATGAACAGCGTCGTTATCGATGCGACGGCGCCGGGCAGTACCGGATTGCCGGCAAGGAACGCGCCGAACGGCGGCCTTGCATGCGAATCGGAGAGCAGAAAGACCGACGCGGTGATCACCGCCGTGACGCCGGCGACGATCAGCAGCGTGGCGATGAGGTAGGCGACAACGAGGCGCCGGGATGCCCGGCGTGCCTCATCCTGCGCCTCGAAGAAGTTCACCGCGGCCCGTCTGCGCCAGGGGAGCGGATCAGGTGAACGAGACCTCGGGCACTTCGCGTTTTTCTTCGGACTCGATCTCGAGGAAGCTCGCGAGTGCGAAACCGAACATGTTGGCGACGACGTTGTTCGGGAAGCTCTCGACGGACGTGTTGTAGACCATGACCGCATCGTTGAACGCCTGGCGCGAGAATGCCACCTTGTTTTCGGTGGCGGTCAATTCCTCCTGGAACTGCATCATGTTCTCGTTGGCCTTGAGATCCGGGTAAGCCTCCGACAGTGCGAACAATCGGCCGAGCACGGCGCCCAGCGCACCTTCGGAGGCGCCGAGTTCCTTGATCGCCGCCGCATCGGCGGGATCCGCCTTGGCTGCGTCGAGGGCTGCCGAGGCCGCATTGCGAGCCTCGACGACGGCTTCGAGCGTCTCGCGCTCGTGTTTCATATAGCCCTTGACGGCCTCGACGAGATTGGGGATCAGATCGTAGCGCCGCGTCAGCTGCACGTCGATCTGTGCGAACGCATTGCGTACGCGATTGCGTTCGTTGACCAGCCGGTTGTAAATACCGACGGCCCAGAACACAATTGCGGCGACGATCGCCAGAAATATCAGGAATGATGTCACCGTCCCGCTCCTTGCTTACTCGTTGTTTTCCCAAGCATAACTCCGGGCCCTGGCCAAGACTAGCCGTGCTCCTGTCGATGTTTTTGGCGATCCCGCTGCGCGCCGAATGGATCGGCGATGCCCGACCCATGATGGGCACCGAGGTGAGCGTTTACCTGTGGAGCGACGATCCCGGAGCCGGCCGCCGCGTCCTCGACGAGGTGTTCTCGGAGGCGGAACGCATCGACCGCCTCATGAGTACCTACAGGGATGAGAGCGAAATCTCGAAAATCAACCGGGAAGCGGCGGCGAAACCCGTCGCGGCCGGCGACGAGCTGTTCAGTCTCATCCGGCGCTCTCTGGATATCTCGGTTCTGACGCGCGGTGCGTTCGACATCACCTACGACAGCGTGGGCCGGCACTACGATTTTCGCGCGCGCCGACGACCGGACCGCGAGGTCGTCGAGACCGAACGCAACTTCATCGATTTCCGCTTCGTGGAACTCGACCAGGCGACGGGTACCGTGGCATTCGAGAAAGACGGTGTGCGCATCAACCTCGGCGGGATCGCAAAAGGCTACGTCGTGGAGCGGGGTGTCGATCTGCTGCGGCGCCGCGGCGTCGAGCACGCGATCGTCACCGCGGGCGGCGATTCGCGGCTGCTCGGGGACCGGCGCGGCCGCCCGTGGATGGTGGGCATCCGCGACCCCCGCGAAGACGGCGAGGTCGCGATTTCGCTGCCGCTGGCCGACGAGGCGATCTCGACCTCGGGCGACTACGAGCGCTACTTCGATGAAGACGGCGTGCGCTATCACCACATCATTCGGCCCAGCACCGGCGAGCCGGCCGGCGGCATGCGCAGCGCCACGGTCATCGGCCCGGATGCCGTCATTACCGATGCGCTCTCGACGAGCGTCTTCGTCATGGGAGTCCACCGGGGGCTGACGCTGATCGGCACGCTGCCCGACTACGAGAGCGTCGTCATCGATGCCGGGGGACGCGTCTACTTTTCCGACGGCCTGACGCTGCCCGAACCGCCGCCGGCCGACCCGGGCGGAGAAAGCACGCGAATGTCGCCGAAAGGCGACGGATTTTCACTTTGAATTCAGCTTCATACGCCTATCATAGGGGCGGCATTCCGTGCATACGAAAACCTTGGGCATGGCGTCGATTTAACGTAGTCTGTAAGGATTGCGCGTCGCCGCCGTCCCATTGAGAGGGCGTCATTATGTTCAGGTCGATGAGCATTTGTGACGATTATCACGGCCCTTGAGGTCCCTGACTGTCACCATTTGCCGGTGGTGTACCGTCCGGGAAGAATTCCAGCGGAAGGACTGGGGCAGAGACACAGGGAATGGACGTATGAAACTCAGGAACATCGCACTTGCAGTGCTGCTCGGCGCGTTCGCGGCCACCGGCTTCGCGTCGGGCGGTCTCGAGGGGCAGGCGGCGCCGGATTTCGCCCTCAGGAGTTCGACCGGCGGGAACCTGCGCCTGTCGGAGTATCGCGGTGACGTCGTCATGATCAACTTCTGGGCGACGTGGTGCGGTCCGTGCCGCCAGGAGATGCCGCTTCTCGACGAGTTGTACTCGCGCTACCAGCGCGTGGGCTTCAGGCTGCTCGGCGTCAACATCGACGACGATTCGCGTCGCGCCATGAAAATGGTCGAGGAACTCGGCGTCGACTTTCCCGTGCTGTTCGATGCACGCAAGGAAGTCAGCAAGTTGTACGAAGTGGAAGCCATGCCCGCGACGGTGCTCGTCGACCGCGACGGCACGGTCCGCTACGTCCATCTGGGTTACAAACCCGGGTACGAGGACAGATACCTGGACCAGATTCGTTCACTGTTGAGAGAGTAACGTGACCAGGACACTCATCATACTCATCGCAACGGCGGCGCTCGCATCCGGCGGCGCGGCCATTGCCCAGGACCCGGAGTCGACGGACGGCGCCGTTGCGGCGGCGCGCGACGCCGGGGAGGCCGAGGCCGTCTCCCGGGAGCGTTTCCGCGAACTCGACAAGGACGTGCAGGCGCTCAAGAAGGAGGTGCTCGATCTCAACCGGGACCTGTTCCTGCTCGAGGAGGAATTGCTGTTCCCGGCCAACTCCCAGGTGGCGTTCTTCCTGTCGCTCGACGTCGGCGAGTATTTCGAGCTGGATTCCGTGCAGCTGAGGATCGACGGCAAGGAAGTCGCCAATTACCTGTACACGGCGCGCGAAGCCGACGCGCTCGCCCGCGGCGGCGTGCATCGGGTCCACATGGCCAACCTGAAGACGGGTGAGCACGAACTGGTCGCGGTATTCACGGGTAAGGGCCCTCACCTTCGCGATTACCGCCGCGGTGCGACGATGACGTTCGAGAAGGGCATCGGCGCCAGGTACGTCGAACTCGAAATCACGGACCGTGTAAAGAAGCAGCAACCGGAATTCGTCATCAGGGAATGGGAGTGATCGTTGCTCCCGGGTCGTTCCATTCTTAGTCGCCTGTGCCTGCTGTGCGTCCTGCTGGCCCCGGCGGCCCCGGCAGCACGAAACGACAGCGAAGCGATCGTCGTCGAGGACCCCCACTATGGCGAGGTCCTTTTCTACTTCTACCAGGAAGACTATTTCCCGGCGATCGTGCGCCTGCTCGCCGCGAAAGAGCGCGCACGACTCGATGACCATCTCGAGGAAGCGCAACTGCTGCTCGGCGGCATGTATCTCTCCTACGGTCATCATCTCGAAGCGGCCGGGATTTTCGAGGACCTGCTCGCCGGGAACGTCGACCGGGAAATCCGCAACCGGACCTGGTTCTTCCTGGCCAAGATCTGGTACCAGCGCGGCTATCTCGAGAGGGCGCGCGAAGCGCTGGCGCTGATCGAGGGCGAAATCCCCGACAACCTGCAGCGCGAGGCCCTGATGCTCGGTGCGCAGATCATGATCGACGCGGGCGAGTACGACGCGGCGATCGCGCGCCTCAAGGATTGGAAAGGCCGGACCGAGTGGGCGAGCTATGCCAGGTTCAACGTCGGCGTCGCGCTCGTGCGCAGCGGCCGCGTCGACGAGGCGGCGGTACTGCTGAACGAACTCGGCGATATGAACCCGTTCAACGAGGAACTGACGTCGTTGCGCGACAAGGCGAATCTTGCACTCGGCTACGCGCTCTTGCAGGACAGGCAGTTCTACGCCGCCAAGGAGCCGTTGCAGCGCGTGCGCCTCGAGGGTCCTTTCTCGAACAAGGCGCTGCTGGGCGTCGGCTGGGCCGACGCCGAGATGAACAATTATCACCGGGCACTCGTGCCCTGGTACGAGCTGCGCGGCCGCGATCTGCTCGACCCGGCCGTGCAGGAGTCGATGCTCGCGATTCCCTATGCCCTGGCGAAACTCGACTCGATCAGCCAGGCGGCCGATCACTACCTCAACGCGATCGAGGCGTTCTACGAGGAAGCCAATCGTCTCGACCGGACGATCGACCGCATCGAGTCCGGCCGGTTCTTCGACGACTTCATCGACGACGAACCCCTCGACAGCACGGGTTGGTACTGGCGCGTCGAGGAGTTACCCGATGGCCCCGAGGCACGCTACCTGTTTCACCTGCTGGCCCGGCACAGTTTTCAGGAAGGGCTCAAGAATCTCCGCGATCTCGGTTACCTGCATCGGAATCTGGACAGCTGGCAACAAAGCGTCGGCGTCTATACCAATATGCTCGAGACGCAGAAAGAGAAGCTTGCAAAACGCATGCCCGAGGTCGAGGACGCACTGGAGCGCGCCGGGCTCGACGACCGGGTCGCCGGGAAGCTCGACTACGATACCGCCGTCGACGACATCGAGAACGGCCGCGATTGGCTGGCGCTTGCAGAACGCGATGAATTCGAGACGTGGTCGGAGATCGCGGCCCTCGAAAACTCGGCGGCGCTGCGGGCCGATACCCCCGAGGCGAAGGAAGCGCGCGACAAGCTTGCCCTGCTCAGGGGTGTCCTGCAATGGGAGCTCGAGCGTGAGTTCCGGGATCGTCTTTGGCGCGTGCGACGCGAGCTTCGCGATGCCGGCGAGGTACTGGTCGAAGCGCAACGCTCGCGTCGCCGGATCGACAGGACGATGCGCAGCGAACCGTTGCGCTTCGCGGAGCTCAGCGACCGGGTCTCCGGCCTCGCGCCGCGGATCGAAGACATGAAGATGCGCGTCGGGGCCGCAATGGCGGCACAGCGAGGCTTCCTGCAGGAGATTGCGGTCGGTGAGTTGCAGGCGCGAAAACAAAGGCTGGACGTCTACACGATCCAGGCGCGGTTCGCACTGGCCGCGATCTACGATCCCG
>JAKSCZ010000161.1 GCA_022360335.1 Pseudomonadota bacterium | reverse complement strand
CGCCGCTCGATGTCGTCCCGCGTCAGGGGCGCCGGCGAGTCCGGCTTGCCGGGCGCGATCCTGCGGCGGATGACCAGCCGCCGGATCAGCCACAGTGCCGTAGCGGCGAGCAGCCCCAGGATGCCCGCGTAGGCATAAAGCAATACGGCCGGCCCGGCCCTGAGCCGGTCCCAGACGTTGAGAGCCGACTCCGTGACGAACAGCAGCGCGCCGGTCGCGATGATGAACACGAGCAGGACCGCGACGGCGATGGCGATGCGGATGAACCGATCGAGTTTCATGGAGACAGTTTACTGATATGGCAGGAGATAAGGGACAGTTACCTTATCTCCCTAATTAAGGTAACTGTCCCTTATCTCAGACCATGAAGCCGAGATCGCGCTGCGCGAAATTCGACAGGTTCGGCGCGACGATGTCGAGGTCGGCGTCGGCGATACCGAACCACCTTGCCAGCGTCGCTGCGAACTGGTCCGCCGACGTCGAGGGGATCATGCGGCCGCCGCCGACGTCCTCCGGCCCACCGATCTCGAGCGCCGGGTAGCTGCCGTAAAGATCGCCGCCGGCGACCGCGCCGCCCACGACGAGCTGGTTGCCGCCCCACGCGTGATCCGTGCCGTCGCCGTTCGACGTCAGGGTCCGGCCGAAGTCCGACTGGGTGAACGCGGTCACCTTGTCGTCGACGGCCAGTTCCCCGGTCGCCGCGTGGAACGCCGCGATCGCATCCGATACACCTCCGAGCAGACCCGGCTGATCCCGGTTCTGATTGTCGTGCGAATCGAAGCCGCCGGCCGCGACGAAAAATATCTGCCGCTGCATCTGCAAGTCGTCACGCACCGCGATCAGGCGCGCGACGGTCTGCAACTGCGTACCGAGCTGCGATTGCGGGAACTGCGTCGTCAGCGCCGGCGCCGCCTCCAGCGCCGTCGATACGGTGTCCGCCGCGTCGATCGCGCGCCGCTGCACCGCGGCGAAACCGCGTTCGTAGATCGAGTCGTACCGGGCGTCGACGACGCGTTCGAACGCGAGCCGCTGTTCATTGAGTATCTCGCCCGGTGTGCTCGAGAAGCCCTCGAACCGGACCGGCCCTCCCGGCCCCATGACGTAAGCGACGGTCTCGTCCGCCGCCTGAAACAGATTCGTGCCGAACAGCGACGCATTGGTCGCCATCTGCTGACCGGCAACGCCGTCCCGGATCAGGTCGGCCATGCGGCCGGCCCAGCCCGTCTTGCTCGGCACGTTGCCGCGCAGCGACGTCCACTGATCCTGCTGGTCGTTGTGTGAGAACAGCTGCGGCGGCAGCGTCACGGAACGGTTGTCGTACTGGTCCTTCGTCGTCGGCTCGACCAGCGGCCCGACGTTGGTGACGAAGGCCGCGTGACCGTCCACGAACAGATCGCGCACGCCCGCCATGGCCGGGTGCAGGCCGAAGTCGGACTGACCCGACGATGCCGGCGCGATCGGCAGCAGATCGGCCTGCAGCAAGGCGAGGTTCTGGCGCGACGACGCGTAGGCGTTGTACTCGGCCGCCGTGTTCGGCACCAGCATGTTGTAGGAGTCGTTGCCGCCGAACAGGAAGACGCAGACCAGCGCCTTGTAATCGGTGAACGGCCCGTTCCCGCCGACGACCTGCGAGTAGGCCAGCCCCGGCGTCGCCGCAAACAGCGCCGCAGCGCCGCCCGTTTTCAGGAAATCACGTCGATTCAGTGTTTTCACCGGTCTCTCCCCGCCTACCGCTGGTACGCGTATTCGGGTGACGTCGTCACGAAATAGATCGTCTCGGCCGCACGGGTCGCGGCGTCCGTCGCCGGGATGCGTGCCAGCATTCCCGCTATCCCGGTACGCAGCGCATCCGACATCTCACCGCCGAGCAGCTTGCCGTCGACCCTGTCGATCAGGGCGTCGATATCGCCCGCAAGGTCCATCTCTTCCTGAATGTCGATGTAGACGTCGTCTTCGTCGAGATTCCCGTTCGTGTGGTTCAGCCCGAACGTCTGGTAGAACATGTAGTTCGTGAAGAAGGTATTCAGGAACTCGGTTGCGATCTCGAGTTCGGGGGCAACGAGGCTGTTGTTGCGGATCTCGCCGGGCGGTGCGTAGAACGGGCTGAAGAAGTTGAATACCGACGGCGACTGCAGCGGACCCTGGCCGAAGACGATGTACGACGCCGCCAGCGGGTATCGTCCGCTGCGCGAGCTTGCGCCGTAGGCCCTGAAGAGTTGCGTCAGGCGCAGCAGCGGCTCCTTGAGCTTGCCGTCGATTTCCATCGGCATGGCCGGGCGCGCTTCGGGGTCCAGCAGGATCGCCCTGACGACGGCGCCGAGG
>JAKSCZ010000264.1 GCA_022360335.1 Pseudomonadota bacterium | reverse complement strand
TGATCGCCTGATAGCCCCCGAAACCGCCGTTGGACGACCCCAGCGTGTGGCCGCGACGTTCGAGTTCGGCCCGGACTTCCTCGCTGAAACCGTTCTCGAGATGAACGACCCCGCCATCGCTCATCGTCGTGCCCGTCGGCGACGACGAACCGACGTGATTCACGCGCGCCGCATCGCCCGCCTCCTGCAGGTTCATGCCGAAGTCGACCATGTTGACGATGATCTGGGCATGTCCCTGCGGCTGCATCGCACCGCCCATGAGCCCGAAACTCATCAGCGGCTCGCCATCCTTCATGACGAACGCCGGGATGATCGTGTGGAACGGGCGCTTGCCGCCCTCGACGACGTTGGCGTGTCGCTCGTCCATCGCGAATAACTCGGCGCGGTTCTGCAGCACGAAGCCGAGGTCGCCGGGCGTCATCCCCGAACCCATGCCGCGGTAATTGCTCTGAATCAGCGACACCATGTTGCCGTCGCCGTCCGCGACGCTTAGGTAGATCGTGTCGCCGTCCTGCGGACCCGGATCGCCTGCCGGCAGCGACGCCGACGCCCGGTCCGGAGCAATCAGCGCGCGACGCTCGTCCGCGTAGTCCCTGGAAATGAGCCGCTCGAGCGGCACGTCTGCGAACTCCATGTCGGCGTAGTACTTCGCGCGGTCCTCGAACGCGAGTTTCTTTGCCTCGACGAGTGTGTGGATGTAGTCGGCGCTGCCGAAACCCATCGAGGCGATATCGAAGCCTTCGAGAATGTTCAGTATCTGCAGCGCGGCGATTCCCTGCCCGTTCGGCGGCAACTCGTAGATATCCCACCCCCGGTAGTTGCTCGCCACCGGAGTCACCCATTCCGACCGGTGCGATGCGAGGTCGTCGTAGCGGAGCAGGCCGCCCTGCTCCGTCATGTAGGCATCGATCTTTCTGGCGATATCCCCTTTGTAGAATTCGTCACGGCCCTTTTCGGCGATCGCTTCGTAGGTGTCGGCGAGCCGCGGGTTGCGGAAGACCTCGCCCTTGCCCGGCACGTCGCCCCCCGGCATGAAGGTGTCGGCGAACCCCGGGTAATGCCCGATGCGCTCGCGGTTGACGGCGAAGTAGTGCGCGATGACCTCGGTCACCGGAAAACCGTTTCGTGCATACGCGATGGCCGGGGCCAGCAAATCCGACATCGGCAGGCGGCCGTATCGCCCGTGCAACTCGAACCATCCGTCGACGGTACCCGGCACGCTCACCGGCAGCGGACCGAATTTCGGTATGGCATCGATGCCGCGCTCGCGGAAGTAATCGAGCGTCATCGTCCCGGGCGACCGGCCGGACGCGTTGAGACCGGCCAGTTCCCGTTTACCGGCGTCCCAGACGATGGCGAACAGATCGCCCCCGATGCCGCAGCCCGTCGGCTCCATGAGTCCGAGCACCGCATTGGCGGCGATCGCCGCATCGACGGCACTGCCGTCCTTCTTGAGGATATCCAGTGCGACCTGCGTGGCCAACGGCTGGCTGGTCGCGGCCATGCCGTGCGGCGCGATGACTTCGGAACGCGACGCATGCGCCAGCCCCGTCGGCCGGTCGTAGCCCGGGTCACGCGCCACGCCGGCGCTCCCCGTCATGAGCATGATGCCGCAAATCAAGCATGAAAGTCCTTTCATTCCAACCTCCGCAACCCGGGCGGACGGCCAATGATGGCACTCGCCGCAACCCTCGGCAACACGGTATGATCCGGAGATGGACGCAGACTATACTGATAAGAACCCCGCACTCGGCGCGCTTTACCGCGCCCACCTGAAGACGATCACGGCGCGCCACGATCGCGCCCTCGAACAGGCCGGCGCCGGCCATGCGGTGATTTACTCGGGCAATCCCAGACTCGCGTTCCTCGACGACTACCACCACCCGTTCAAACCGAACCCGCACTTCGTCGCATGGCTGCCGCTGACCGAATTGCCGTATTCCTACATCGTATACACACCGGGCGCGACGCCGGTCCTCGTCTACTATCAGCCGCACGACTACTGGCACGTCGTCCCCGGCGCGCCGGACGGGTACTGGACGAACCACTTCGACGTCCGCATCGTCCATTCGACGGAGGACGTCGCGGCGCACCTGCCCGAGGACCGCGAGAAGTGCATCGCGATCGGCGAATTCGACGACGAGACGCTCGCCTGCGGTATCGAGCGCATCAACCCGACCACCGCCGTCAACATTCTGCATTTCTCGCGCGGCGTGAAGACGGAATACGAACTCGCCGTCATGCGTCTGGCCTCCGGGCGCGGTGTCGCAGGCCATCGCGCCGCCGAAGCCGCGTTCCGCGACGGCCGCGCCGAATTCGACATTCACCGCGCCTATTGCAAGGCCGTCAGCCACACGGATGCCGAACTGCCGTACCGCAACATCGTGGCGCTGAATCAGCACGGTGCCGTGCTTCACTATACGGACCTGGACCGCGAGGCGCCCGGGGCTTTGCACTCTTTCCTGATCGACGCCGGCGCACAAGTGCACGGCTATGCATCCGACATCACGCGAACTTACTCGTCCGGCGACGCACGATTCCAGGCGCTCGTCGATCGCATGGAGCAGCAGGAACTGGCGATCGTCGATAAAGTGCAGGCCGGCGTCGACTACCGCGCCCTCCACGTCGAGGCGCACCGCATGTTGGCCGACGTGCTCGTCGAGGCCGAACTCGCGACGGGTGATGCCGACGCGTTGGTCGCAACCGGCGTTACGTCGGCGTTCTTCCCTCACGGCCTGGGGCACCTGCTCGGCATCCAGGTGCACGAAGTCGGCGGACACCAACGGGATGAGACCGGCGGTATCATCGCCCCGCCGAGCGGCCATCCGTTCCTGCGCCTGACGCGCGTGCTCGAAAAAGACATGGTGCTGACGATCGAGCCCGGCCTCTACGTCATCGACATGCTGCTCGAGAAGCTGCGCGGCACGCAGGCACAATCCCACGTCAATTGGAGCGCGGTCGAGTGGCTACGCCCGTTTGGCGGTATTCGCATCGAGGACAACGTCCGTGTCCTGGACGGCGGCCGGGAAAACCTGACGCGCGACGCATTCGCAGCCGCGTCATAAACGTGCGCTAAATTTCGGGTTTGCACGCTATCGGTGCACCGGACCGGCCGCTATCGAGCTTAATCAGGCACTTGGGATGCGTCCCGGTTGGTACGCATCCTGCAGCAATAACGATATGGCAACGTGGAATCGAAACGTGTCGATGCGCGCGTTGCGCGCTTTTTGCACCGCGGCCGAGCGGGGCAGCTTCAGGCGGGCCGCGGAAGACCTGTTTCTGACGGCTTCGGCCGTCAGCCATCAGATCAAGCAGCTCGAAGAGGCCATGGGCGTGCTCCTCTTTCAGCGCCAACCGCGCTCGCTGAAGCTGACCGGCTCCGGCAGAGCCCTGCTCGACGAACTGAGTCCGGTCCTCGAGGACCTCGACCTGGTGATTGAGCGAAACTGCACGCGCGGCAGCCGGATCGCACTGCGAATTTCGGTTCAGCCGTTCTTCGCGAGCGAACTGCTGATGCCGCGTCTGTCCGAATTCCTCGCAGACAATCCCGGGATTTCCATTACCGTCGATACGGCGGACGAGGAGCCGGACCGTCACGACAAGACGGCCGACGCATCCGTCCGGCTGTTCTCGTCACCACCGCTCGAAGGCGACAGGCTGTTTCCGCTGCGGCTCATACCGATGGGCTCGCCGGCGCTTTACGACAGCGTCGAGGTCGTCGCCGGTCGCATTACGAGCGAGTTCCCGCTCGTCGTTCACAACGCGCGGCCCGGCGCCTGGCAGAAATGGCAGAAGTCGTCGGGCATCAGACTCCCGCGCCAGGCGACCACGATCCGCTTGAATTCCATGATCGCGGTTGCGCGCGCGGCCGAACAGGGGCTCGGTGCTGCGCTTATGCCCGCGCAACTGTGCAACGACCGGATCGAATCGGGCGCCCTGACGCCGCTGTTCGACCACGAACTGGAATCCACGGAAGCCTACTACCTGATTTCGAGGCCGAGAAAGCCGGAATCGGACCGCATCGGCACTTTTCGCAATTGGGTGTTACAGGAGTTCGCACTCGGCCGATGATTTTTTCTCACCCCGGCATGCAAATTAAGTCGTTTGTCACGCGCTGTCCGTGCGTCTACATTTCGCGCCAACGAGTCGGTACCAGCCGCCTGGAGGCAAAAGGAAATGAATACTCAAGTTGTAAGACACGGAGCGATTCTGGCCATACTGATCGGCATCGCCGGCGCAGTCCCGGCGCAGGCAAGTGAACGGCAACCGGCGGCGTACGTCATGACCGTTTACGACAACGTTTCACACGGACAAGCGATTCTCGACGGACCGGCCGAAGAGGCGATCGCCCGGCTGGCGAGCAGGCACCGCAAGGATCTTCTGACCGACCGGACGAACCTCTGTGTCGCCTACGTCAAGGCGAAGCAGATCGGCAAAGCGGCCGATGCCTGCGATTCCGCCATCCGTGCGTCGGAGAGCGAAGCGAGGCGCCTGAAGCTCAGCGAACCTTTCGGCCGCCGCTCCGACCGTATCGCCGATACCGGCCGCGCGATTGCGCTGACGAATCGTGGCGTGGTCCACGCACTCGCCGGCGAAACGGACCGGGCACGGGTCATGTTCGAAAAAGCGATGCTGCTGGACTCGACGGAGGACTCGGCCGCAGGCAATCTCGCACGGCTCGACCGGCGAATCGCAGCACGGACCTATTGAAACAAAGTGTAAACGACCGGCTTTCCCCCCCGACTCGGCCGGCGTTGCCTCGACGGTCCGCCCACTCCCCCTGGGCGGACCGTCTCTTTTTTTTGGGGACTGCTTCCAGAAGCCGAAGTAGTTTTTGATCTTCTTCCGGAGTGACGATTCCCGGCCGTAGACCTCGAATTGTTCGGCGTCCTACGATAACTCCAACTCGTTGATTTTCCTACGGAGCCCGGTCCCGGTCCGACATAGTCCGGCGCTCGGGCAACGACGCCTCGGCCATCGCCCGACCCAGTTCGATCAATTCGGAGGCGCGGTCGATCTCGAAGGTCTTCGCGGCATCGCGCGGAATCTCGATCGTCAGGTCGGGCGGGTACGCGGCGAGCTTCTGCCGCGCGATCGTGCTTTGCATCGCGTCGAACGCGAGATAGGCCACCTCCGTTGCGCCGATTGCACCGTCGCCGTCCCGCGTCGCTTCCCTGTCGGGTTTACCGCCCAGGTTCACGGCGATTGTAACGTCCGTCTGCTCATTGAAGACCGGTGCCATCGGCACGGGGTTCACGACACCGCCGTCGACGAGCATCTTCTTGCCGAACCTGAACGGCGTGAAGAATATCGGCAGCGAGCATGACGAGCGAATCGCGTCGAATAACGGACCTTCGTTGAGCCATACCTCCCGGCCGCTCTCGAGTTCGGTAGCGACTGCCGTGAACGGGATCGGCAATTCCTCGATGAGTCGCTCACCGACGAGCTGGCGCATCGTCTTGATGATCTTGTCACCCTTGACGAGACCGCCGCCGACCCAGGCGATGTCCAGCAGGTTGACCATGTCGAACCTGCGGAGCTTGCGAACCCAGTCTTCGTATTCAGCGAGCTTGCCCGCAGCGTAGATCCCGCCAACGAGTGCTCCTACCGAGCAGCCCGATATTGCCTTGATCTGGTAGCCCTTCTCCTCGAGCACGCGGATGATGCCTATGTGGGCCAGTCCACGTGCACCGCCGCTGCCGAGGACGAGGGAAACCGTCTGCCTGTTGCCGTCCATGGCCCGATTGTAGGCCATGAGAAAAGCCGGGCGGGGCCCGGCTTTTACCTATTGGCAGGAGGACCTTCTCCCGGCAAAGCGGGGTAAAGGCCCGATCGGCAGGGAATCGGCAGGGAATCGCGGCTGAAGCCGCTCCTACACAGACTATTCTTCCGTGGTGACGTCTTCGGCGGCCCGTTCCGTCAGCATGACGATCGCCATGGGCGCTGCATCGCCCGGGCGCGGGCCCGTCTTCAGGATGCGAAGATAGCCGCCCGGCCGCTCCTTGAAGCGCGGGCCGATCTCCGAGAACAGCTTGCCGACCACCTCCTTGTCGCGCAGGCGATCGAAGGCGAGGCGGCGATTCGCCACGCTGTCTTCCTTCGCGAGCGTGATGAGCGGCTCGACGACACGGCGCAGTTCCTTGGCTTTGGGCAGCGTCGTACGGATCGTCTCGTGCTTCAGCATCGATGCCGCCATGTTACGGAACATGGCTTTGCGATGTGAGCTGTTACGGCCCAGTCGACGGCCGGATTTTCTGTGACGCATTTTTGTATTCCTTGCTTGTAGGAGGGCCTTCAGGCCCGAACAGGGTCGCGGCTAAAGCC
>JAKSCZ010000544.1 GCA_022360335.1 Pseudomonadota bacterium | reverse complement strand
TCGCGCCCATCTCCGACGAGGACGCACCATGACTCAGGTAGTACTGGCGCAGTTGTTCATCGAGCGGTTGCGGCACCGTGTAGCCCGGGCCCTCCGCGACCTCGGCGACCGGATCTTCAGGCGCCTCACCGGCCTCGTCGACACCGGCCGTCAACTGCAGGCCGAACAAGGCGGCCAACGCGACCGACGCCGCGACGGCGATCCCGGCCAGGGGCCTGATCGGCCCGCCCCCCGTCGTCTCGACCGCGGCCTTGCCGTCTTCGACGGGCCGTTCGTCGATCGCGGCGGCGATGCGCTCCTGCAAGCGCTCCATCCCGGCCACGCCCGGCTCTCCGCGCATGACGCGGCCGATCTGCAGGTATTCGGCGACCTTGCGCCTGAGATCTGCATCCTGACCCATCCTGCGCAGCAGGAGATCCGCTTCGGCGTCCGGCAGCTCACCGTCCACGAACGCGGAAATCTGCATTCTTATCGCATCATTCATATTCCACCCGCACGGGCTTTCGCCCTCAAACCCGGGTCAGCGGAGCGATCTTCTTCGCGATCGCGTCCCGCGCCCTGAAAATCCTCGACCTCACGGTGCCCACCGGGCACTCCATGGTCTGTGCTATCTCCTCGTAGCTCATGCCGTCCAGTTCCCGCAGGATGATCGCCGTTCTCAGATCCTCCGGCAGCGCTGCGATGGCACGTTCCACGGTCTCTTTCAATTCGTTACCGAGCGTTACTCCCTCGGGAGTGTCCGTCTCCTTGAGCTTCGCGTGCAGGTCGTACTGCTCCGGGTCCTGCAGATCGAGCTCCACGTCCATCGGGCGGCGTCGCTGCGCGGCCAGATGGTTTTTCGCCGTATTCACGGCGATCCGGTACATCCAGGTGTAGAACGCACTGTCGCCGCGAAAACGCGGCAACGCCCGGTAAGCCTTGATGAACGCTTCCTGGGTAATGTCGAGTGCGATTTCCGGATCCCGTACATAGCGCATCACCAGGTTCACAATCTTGTGCTGATACTTGAGCACCAACAGGTCGAACGCACCCTTGTCACCCTTCTGGACCCGCTTGACCAGCTTCTTGTCGGACGACTGGCTCGACATTCAGACGCGCTTGCCGAAATCGCCGCACAGCCTGTCGACACCGGGATAGACCGGTGCGGGGGCGATTAGTTCTCGAATTCGCAGCTTATGCATCTTCGTTCCGTGACCCCGTTCCGCAGCGCCCGGCACTACCGGCGCGTGGCGCACCGCCACCCCTGATTTTTCCTGCACAATGAGTATGTTAGCAGCTTCAACCAGCCGCGCCAAAATGGCGCCAGATGACATGAAGCCGGCGCCAGTCGCGATCCCGCCGACGCTCGCCGCGAACGAACTCCGCGAACACCGGACCGCCCGCCGCCTGGAGCCGCAGCCAGCCCAGACGGGACAGCAACACACCGCCCGAAACGAGACGCGCCGGCCGCCATTCACCGCCGGCTCCCAGTATCGCGACCTCGCCGTCCGCCGAGAATCTGAGCTTTCGACACCCCTGCCAGGCACGGTGGACCAGCCAGAGCTCGCGCGCCACGGACGCACACCAGGCGAGCGATGCGACGGCGCGCCACGCCCAGCCTGTCGGGAAACTCGCGACGAGCAGGCAGCCGGCGATCCCGAGGACCGCGCCGGACGACAGTACGAGACGGCGCAACTGCGGGTCAGGGGAGATTTCGGCTGAGTATGCGTTCGACGACACGCGCGATCGGCTCCGAGTTCGGCGTCTGCTGCTGCAACAGATAAGCGTTCAGCTCGGGGTCGGCAAGCTCCAGAAGTGCGCGAAATGCGGCCTTATCCGCTTCGCCGTCAGCGGGATAACGACGCTCGAGATAATCGAGCAGCAGCTCGTCGAGCTCGCGCATGCCCCGCCGGCACTGCCATCTCAGCCTGGATTCCTCGGACATCGCTCGCCACCGACCGTACCGCAGGAGCGGCTTCGTAGGAGCGGCTTTAGCCGCGAATCGGGCCTGAAGGCCCTCCTACATTACATTCTCCTGCATCGTAGGAGCGGCTTTAGCCGCGAATCGGGCCTGAAAAGGCCCTCCTACATTACATTCGGGCCTGAAGGCCCTCCTACATCAGTATTTCCGCTCCGCCAGCATCTTCTTGGTCTCGGCGATCGCGAGCGCCGGATTGAGACCTTTCGGACAGGTCTGCGTGCAGTTCATGATGGTGTGGCAGCGATACAGCCGGAACGGATCCTCGAGTGCGTCGAGACGTTCCCCGGTCGCCTCGTCCCGCGTATCGACGAGCCACCGGTAGGCCGCGAGCAGCGTCGCCGGTCCCAGGTAACGATCCGAGTTCCACCAGTAACTCGGACAACTCGTCGAGCAGCAGGCGCACAGGATACAGGCCGACGGCTCGTTGATGAGTTCCTGGTCTTCCTTCGATTGCAGGCGCTCGGAGTCGGGCGGCGGCGGCGTGCGCGCCTGCAGCCAGGGCTTGATCGACGCATACTGCGCGTAGAAGTCGGTCAGATCCGTCACCAGGTCCTTGACGACCGGCTGGTGCGGCAGCGGGTAGATCCTGATATCGCCTTTCGCCTCGTCGCTGGCGAGCGTGCACGCCAGCGTATTGCTGCCTTCGATGTTCATCGCGCAGGAACCGCAGATGCCTTCCCGGCAGGAGCGGCGAAACGTCAGCGTCGGGTCGATCTCGTTCTTGATCTTGATCAGCGCGTCGAGAACCATCGGCCCGCAGTCGTCCATGTCGATCTCATAGGTGTCGACGCGCGGATTCTCACCCGCATCGGGATCGTATCGGTAGACCGCGAACGTCCGCGTGTTGCCCGACCCGTCCGCCGCGTCGAAATGCCTGCCCTTCCTGATGCGTGAGTTCTTCGGAAGTCGGAATTCGGCCATCAGTAGACCCTCGCTTTCGGTGCGACGTAGTCGACTTCGCCGGTCAGCGTGAAGTCGTGCACGGGCCGGTAATCGATACGCACGTCGCCCGGACCGCCGACCCATGTCAGCGTGTGTTTCATCCAGTTGTCGTCGTCGCGATCCGGGTAGTCCTCGCGTGCGTGCGCGCCCCGGCTCTCGAGACGATTGGCGGCGGATTCGATCGTCGCCGTCGCGTTGAGCAGCAGATTCTCGAGCTCCATGGTCTCGACGAGGTCCGTATTCCAGATCAGCGAACGGTCCCTGATGCCCACGTCGGCAAAAGACGAAAACGTCCCGCGGAGCAGCCGGACACCTTCGTCGAGCACGTCTCCCGTCCGGAAAACAGCGGCGTGGCCCTGCATGATCTTCTGCATCTCGAGCCGGATCTCGGCCGTCGGGCGCCGCCCGTCCGCGTTGCGCAGTTTGTCGATGCGCGCAACGCTGTCCCGGCCCGCATCGTCACCCAAGGGTTTGTGGCGCGTACCCGGCGTCATCGTCTCGGCGCAGAAGTGTGCGGCGGCGCGGCCGAATACGACGAGGTCGAGCAGCGAATTCGAGCCCAGGCGATTGGCGCCGTGAACGGAGACGCAGGCGGCTTCGCCGACCGCCATGAGACCGTCGACGACCTTCTCGGCATCGTCGCCGTCCCGGGTAACGACCTGCCCGTTGAAGTTCGTCGGGATGCCGCCCATGTTGTAATGGACGGTCGGCAGTACCGGGATCGGCGCTTTCGTCACGTCGACGCCGGCGAAGATGCGCGCCGACTCCGCAATCCCCGGCAACCGTTCGTCGATGACGTCGGATCCCAGGTGCTCCAGATGGAGGAAGATGTGGTCGCGCTCACCGCCGACCCCGC
>JAKSCZ010000452.1 GCA_022360335.1 Pseudomonadota bacterium | reverse complement strand
CGTCGTCCGACTTGACGGTCAGCATCTCCTGCAGGGTGTAGGAGGCGCCGTAGGCTTCGAGCGCCCAGACCTCCATCTCACCGAATCGCTGGCCGCCGAACTGCGCCTTACCGCCCAGCGGCTGCTGCGTTACGAGGCTGTAGGGTCCGGTCGAGCGGGCGTGCATCTTGTCGTCGACGAGGTGGTTGAGCTTCAGCATGTACATGTAGCCGACCGTGACGTCGCGAGCGAACTGCTCGCCGGTCCGGCCGTCGTACAGCGTCGACTGCCCCGAGGTGTCGAGCCCGGCGAGTTCGAGCAGGTTCTTGATCTCGCCCTCGGTCGCGCCGTCGAACACCGGCGTCGCCGTCGGCAGGCCGCTCGTCAGGTTGCCCGCGAGCTCGACGACTTCCTCGTCGGACAGCGATTTGATGTTCTCTACCTTGCCGCCGGTCCTGTTGTAGACCTCTTCGAGGAACTTCCGCAGCTTCGCCATGGACTCCTGCGCCTTGAGCATCTCGTCGATCTTCCTGCCGACGCCCTTGGCCGCCCAGCCGAGGTGCGTCTCGAGCACCTGGCCGACGTTCATCCGCGACGGCACGCCGAGCGGGTTCAGGACGATGTCGACGGGCGTACCGTCTTCGAGATACGGCATGTCCTCGACCGGGACGATCGTCGAAATGACGCCCTTGTTGCCGTGACGGCCGGCCATCTTGTCGCCCGGCTGTATGCGGCGCTTGACGGCCAGGTAGACCTTGACCATCTTCAGCACGCCCGGCGCCAGGTCGTCGCCCGCCGTGATCTTCCGCTTCTTCTCTTCGAAGCGCCGATCGAACTCGTCACGCTGCGCCTTCAGACGCTCGCACGCCTTCTGCAACTGCTCGTTCGCGTCGTCGTTCTTCAGACGAATCTCGAACCATTGCTCGCGCGGTACCTCTTCGAGGTAGCCTTTGGTGATCTTCGAGCCGGACTTCAGGCGGTTCGGTCCGCCCTGCGCCATCTTGCCCGTAAGCATGCGCTCGACGCGCTCGTAGATGTCCTCCTCGAGGAT
>JAKSCZ010000549.1 GCA_022360335.1 Pseudomonadota bacterium | reverse complement strand
TTCCTCGAGCGTGCCGTAGCCGCCCGGGAGCGCTATGAAGCCGTCCGACAGCGCCGCCATCATCGTCTTGCGCGCGTGCATCGACCCGACCACGTGGAGCTCGGTGACTCCCTGGTGGGCGACCTCTTTCTCCATGAGCATCTGCGGAATCACGCCGTGGACTCTGCCGCCGAGATCGAGGACTGCGTCGGCAAGTATGCCCATCGTGCCCTTGTCGGAACCGCCGTAGACGAGCTCGATCTCGTGTCGCACGAGCACGTCGGCCAGGTCCCGTGCGGCTTCGGCGTACTTCGGAGCCTTGCCCGCATTCGAGCCGCAGTAAACGCAGATGCGGCGCATCGATCAGGCGGTCAGCGCCGGCGATTTGACGCGATGGACGATATCGGCGATTTCCGGCCGGTGCTTTATGAGTTCTTCGGGCGTCAGCGCATCGAGTTCGTGCGGGAATACCAGCCACTCGGAGGTTTCGTGCAGGTAGTAGTCCGGCGTCAGCCTGGTCTCGTTGCGGCTCGGTTTGAACCAGGGAACCGCAACGCGGATGTCTTCGGGCGTATTGTCACGCGCGCGCCGCCGCAACTCTTCGATGACGGCCCTGATCGTGTTGCCGGTATCGAACACGTCGTCGACGATCAATACGCGGTCGTCATGGCAGATCTTCTTGATGATGTAGTTGAGCCCGTGGACGGCGACGTACCCGCGCTGATCGACGCCCGTGTAGGACGAGGTGCGGATCGCGATGTGATCGGACGCGATACCGCAGTAGGCCAGTGTCTCCTGCACCGCCATGCCGACGGGCGTGCCGCCGCGCCAGATGGCGATGATCATGGTCGGCTCGAAGCCGCTCTCGAGAATCCTGATGCCGAGCTCGATGGAATCCTCGAGGAGGTCCTGGGCAGAAAGTACGGTCTTGTCCATTGTCATGCTCTCGAGTGCGGACTTGTCTATTTGTTATTTGCCGGCCGTATAATGGCCGCTTCATTCTAACTCAGCCCGGAACAATGAACGAACGATTCGTCGCGGCCGACGATCTCCTGCGGGATTCCTTCCAGCTTGCCGCCGATATCTACGGGGCCGGATTCAGGCCCGACTTTCTGGTCGGCCTGTGGCGTGGCGGCAGTGCCGTCGGCATCGCAGTACAGGAAGGACTCGAGTATTTCGGCGTCAAGACGGACCACATCGCCATTCGGACCTCGTACACGGGCGCGCGCCAGTATCCGCAGATGATCAGTGCGGGAGACGGTATTCGGGTGCACGGCCTCCAGTACCTGCTCGAAAACCTGAGCTCGCACCACTCGATGCTGATCGTCGACGACGTCTACAGCACGGGATCGAGCGTGAATGCGGTCATCACCCAACTGGCGTGCAAGACCCGGCGCAACCTGCCGCGCGACATCCGTATCGCGACGGTCTGGTACCGATCGACCGAAAAGACGCTGCGGACGCCGGACTACTTCGTCCACGCGACCGACGACTGGCTCGTGCTGCCGTACGAGATGTCCGGCTTTTCGATAAACGAACTCCAGGAGAACCGGCCCGGGATGGCCGGACTGCTGGCGCGACTCGCCCCGCACGTGAAGCCGGACGACGAACGCCCCGCCGGATGACCGACGACGGAGCGCTCCTGCGAACCCTGTATGACGCTGCCGTCATGGCGGCGAGTCCCGCCGCCTGCGTGCCGCTCTGGCTCGGGGAGAAACCCGACGGCAACGTGATCGTCGTGGGCGCCGGGAAAGCGGCCGCCGGCATGGCGGCCGTCGTGGAGCAGCAATGGGGACCGCCGCTGTCGGGACTCGTCATCGTGCCCGACGGCCACGCCGCGGATTGTGACGACATCGAAGTCGTCGAGGCGTCGCATCCCGTTCCCGACGAGCGCGGCGCCGCGGCGACCCGCCGGATACTGGAGCGGGTCTCGGACCTGGGAGCCGACGATACCGTCGTCTGCCTGTGGTCGGGCGGCGGCTCGTCTCTGCTGTGCGCACCGGCGCCCGGCGTCACGCTGGCCGAGAAACAGGCGCGCACCGCCGACCTGCTCGGAAGCGGCGCGGGCATCCACGAGATCAACGCCGTGCGCCGCGAGTTGTCCGCGGTCAAAGGCGG